>WFQS01000122.1 GCA_015486915.1 Desulfobacteraceae bacterium | reverse complement strand
GTGGATGTCAGGGCAGGGCAAGACAGCAGCAGCCCGTTAAAGGCAGCGACCTTGAATATGAAGTCCCAATAACCCTTGAGGAGATGATCAATGGTACGAAAAAAACCCTGACTGTAAACCATGGAAACAATAACGATACAATAAATGTTAAAATTCCAAAAGGCCTGGTTCCCGGAAAAAAAATCAGGGTTGCCGGGAAAGGCGGATCAAGTCAATATGGAGGACCGAGGGGAGATCTTTTTATAAAATCAAGGTTGATTCAAAACCCTGGGTTTGAGCTGAAGGGAAATGATATATATACAAATAAAGAGATAAAACTTACAGAGGCGCTTCTCGGGACAAAGATAAATGTTTTAACCCCCCTTGGGAAAAAAATCAGCTTGAATATACCTTGCGGCACAAAACATAAATCGAAAATGCGCCTTGCAAAACAAGGGGTTCCACATATTAACGGAGGAACAAAGGGAGACCTTTTTGTTGTTATTTCCGTAAATATGCCTGACAAATTGAATGAAAAACAAAAAAAACTTGTTGAAAAATTATCTGAAACCGGTCTATAAAATCCATTATGACAAAATTTATTCCTGTAATCTCCGAGGAGGAGATTAAAAGAGAGGTCCGGAAAACAGGAGCCCTGATATCGGAAGATTACAGGGGTAAAAACCTTGTGCTTGCAGGCATTCTCAAAGGTGCTTTTATTTTTCTTGCAGATCTGACCCGCTGTATCACAATTGACCATGAAATTGATATGATAGGTGTTTCCAGTTATTCCGGCACATCAACAACTGGAAAGATACGATTTACAAAAGAACCTGATATTGATATAAAGGGAAAAGACATTCTTATTGTTGAAGATATAGTTGATACCGGCAGGACTCTTTTTACCCTTGTAGAGCATCTTAAATCGTTAAGTCCTTCTTCCATTAAAATATGCAGTTTAATTGACAAGCATGAGCGCCGTGAGCTTGAGTTGAAAGTTGATTATTCATGTTTCAGGCTTGAAAAGGGTTTTATTGTAGGTTATGGACTTGATTATAATCAAAAATACAGGAATCTGCCGGCAATCTTTGACCTGAAATTATAAAAGAAAAACAGGGGGGACAATGATTATCACCTGTGAGAAGTGCTCCACAAAATTCAACCTTGACGAATCTCTTTTAAATGAGAATGGCTCTAAAGTCAGATGCTGCCTTTGCAAACATGTATTTACAGCATACCCTCCTGTTGAAAAAGATGAACCGGAATTTGAAAATCAACCTGACCTTGATCATGAAGATGAAGACGATCTTGACCTCTATCATGACGATGACCTTGACCTCGACTTTGATTTCGATTTTGATTCGGATGTTGAACCTGAGTCCGGACTTGAATTAGAGGATTTTGATGTTGAAACAGATTTTGATGCAGGTTCAAAAGAGTTTGATTTAAAAGAAGACAGCGTTGTGGAAGATAGCACGGAATTAGATTTTTTTCCAGGTGAAGACTCTGAGTCTAAGGATAATTTTGATGCTGAAGACGGGGCCGACTCAGATTTTGAATCAGGGCTTGATCTGGATTTTAACACTGATCTTGAATTGGAATTCAATGATGAAGATGTCAATGAATTTGATGAAAAACCGGAATCTTTGGATGATTTTGAAAATAAGGAGCCGGCAGATGGTTTAAAAGATGCAGCCCTTACAACTGAAGAAAATTTTGAGATTGAACTTGATTTCCAAAACGATGATGAATCCGTGGATGGTCTTGGGATTGATGAACAGGAAACAGAGTCAGGAGATATTAATCTACAAGGTGGAGATGTAAGCGAAGAAGATGAGGCCCTTGAACTTGATTTATCTGAATTTGATCAGGATTTTGACAAACAGAGTGAGACACCCTCACCTGTCCATGATGACATGGAGAAGGTTTCTGCAGATGAAGAAACTGGTCTTGAAACCGGGAAAAATGAACAGCTGTCTTTGGATAAAGATGAGAATATTGAAAAACCTGCTGCCGGCTTAATCCTTTCTGATTCGATTCCGCCTGATTCCACTGACGCTGCTGTGGATGCAGAACAGGAAAAAGTACAGGAGCGTAGCAAATTAGATGAAGAAGTTTCTCTGGACGCTGTCCCCGAAGGTTTTGAAATTGATGACGAGTTGGAAAAACCGGTGAAAAAACCTGGCAGAGCGGTTTTTGTTGTACTTTTTCTCGCCATTATCTTATTGGCGGGTTACAGTATAACCATAATGAAAGGAATTAATATTCCTTATGTTTCAGATTTTAAGATTCCTTTTCTCACCCAGTATCTTACATCAAATACCCATGTTAAATCTTTTCCTGTAAGTCTTATACCTGACAAGAAAAGTATCAACGGCAGATTTGTTACAAATTCCTCTGCAGGAACTTTATTTGTAATTACCGGAAAAATAATAAACAAGTCTGAAATCCCATGCAGTCATGTCAGAGTCACAGGAACATTAATTGCAGAGAATAAAATCAAAGTAAAAAATAAAACAGTGTTCTGCGGAAATCTGATTTCCGAAGACAAGCTTGGATCTCTTAAAATGGAAGCTATTGATGGCATTCTTGCCAGAAAATCCGGAAACAACAGTTCCAATGTGAATATAGCGCCCGGCAGGTTTGTTTCGTTTATGATAGTGTTTTCAAAGCTCCCTGATAATCTCCAGAATTTTACTGTGAATGTTGCGGGCTTTGATAAGGGAAAGATAAAAAAGTAGAAATCTATATTGACATTTGACCACTGGTGATGATATAACCGGCTGGTTTTTTACGGCGATGTAGCTCAGATGGTTAGAGCATGCGGCTCATATCCGCAGTGTCCGGGGTTCGATTCCCTGCATCGCTACCAGACAATACAATGCCGGCTTGTTTGAAATCATTCAGACAAGCCGGTTTTTTTTCTAAAAAAAGCAGGAGATAAGGAGTTTGTATGTCGGGAGTTTATGAAATATACGTAAAAGATCATTTTTCGGCAGCCCATGCACTGAAAGGTTATGACGGGAATTGTTCCAGACTCCACGGTCATAACTGGATTATTGAAGTCCTTATAAAATGCAGAAAGCTTAACGCCATTGGGATAGGTGTGGATTTCAGGGAGGTAAAGAAAAAATTAAAGCAGGTTCTTAAAGAATTCGACCATATAAACCTCAACGAAATTCCTGAATTTACAAGTATCAATCCCACTTCTGAAAATATTGCAAGAATAATTTATAAAGAACTTTCCGGACAGTTTAACACTGATAATATCAAAGTTTCCAGGGTAAAAGTATGTGAAACCCCTGGATGCGGTTCTTCCTACATGGAGGAATAATTGAGCCTGAACCTCTGTGAAATTTTCTACAGTCTCCAGGGAGAGTCAAGTTTTGCAGGACTTCCCTGTGTGTTCGTTAGGCTTTCGGGCTGCAACCTGAACTGCTCATGGTGCGATACTGTTTATGCCAAAACCGAATCAAAAAAGGTTTCAATTCAAAAAATTGTTAAAAGGGTAAAAGCCTTTGGATGCAGTCTTGTGGAGATAACAGGTGGTGAGCCCCTTATACAGGAAAAAAGTTCCTATCTGATATCCCTTCTGATACGGGAAGGATTTCAGGTGCTTGTGGAAACCAACGGAAGTATCAGCATAAAAAATATTCCTGGCGAATGTATAAAAGTCATTGATATTAAATGTCCTTTAAGCGGTGAAAGCGGCAAAAATTTTTTTGGCAATCTTGATCTTATTACAAAAAAGGATGAAATTAAATTTGTGATTGCAGGAAAAGAAGATTATGATTTTGCAAAGGAGATAATACATACAAAACTTATGGATAATGGCTCTCCTATAATTCCATACAAAAATATTCACCTGTCACCTGTTTTCGGAAAAATTAATCCGGACAAGCTTGCAGAATGGATTTTACAGGACAGGCTCAAGGCAAGACTTTCCATGCAGATTCACAAAATTATATGGGACCCTGACAAAAGAGGAGTGTAAAATTGTTGAATAATAACAAAAATATGAAAGCTGTTGTTCTTTCAAGCGGAGGAATTGATTCAACAACAGCCATGGCCATTGCAAAATTTGAAGGGTATATTGTTTACAGTTTAAGTTTTAATTATGGGCAGCGCCACAGCATTGAACTTGAATCTGCAAAAAAAATAGCAAAAGCCATGAAGGTGAAAAAACACCTGATTCTTGATCTTGATTTGAGAAAAATAGGAGGCTCTGCATTAACTGAAGAGATTGATGTACCAAAACATGACAGTACAGATCAGCTTGCCTCAAATGATATTCCAATAACCTATGTCCCTGCGAGAAACACGATTCTGCTCTCATACGGTCTTGCATGGGCTGAAGTCCTCAAGGCGGAAGCCATATTCATCGGTGTGACTGCCGTGGACTACAGCGGATACCCTGACTGCAGACCTGAATATATAAAAGCGTATGAAAGAATGGCAAATCTTGCCACAAGAACAGGCGTTACAGGTGAAACAAAGCTTAAGATCAAAACACCGTTAATTGATCTTTCAAAGGGTGAAATAATAAAAAAGGGGATTGACCTTGGCGTGGATTATTCTCTGACCCTGAGCTGCTATGATCCTGATTTAAGCGGCAGATCATGCGGAAAATGCGACAGTTGTCTTCACAGGAAAAAGGGATTTAAAGAAGCAGGAATTGCCGATCCTACAATTTATGTATAACCGCCATGAGGCCGAGCTGAACTGCGCTACTTTGCCTCAAAAAAATATAAACACCTGCCTTGTTTATTTACCCTGGAGCAGTTAATGTGTTTTGTGCTGGTTTTTACAATTGAGTTGTGACCTGCCCTACGGGCCGGTTACGGTCTTTTTCATGTACTGCAGAAAGGGCTTGATTTTGAATCATTTTCCGTACCTTTTGCAAGCCAGTTTAAAAACCGTATGATAAAATTCTGTTTTTTAGCATTTTTTTCTTCTTTTTCGGTATCTGTTTTATCACTCATTTTTCTTTTTCCTTAATTTTTATAACTGCCATGGGTCCGTTCTGGATCTGCACGGATATCTGAAATATAATCTTATTCTTTTAATTTTGCAAGTAAATTACCCCCATGGCCGTTTATAAG
>WFQS01000121.1 GCA_015486915.1 Desulfobacteraceae bacterium | reverse complement strand
GAGACAGTATTACTTGTGTGTACCACCGTCTTCATGAATTGTATCTACTATGGTTTTAAGCACGCAGTAGGTCATACCGAGACCAATCATTGAAATTGCATACCACATGGCACCAAAAAAGACATAATGGCCCATATCCCCATCCCCATTCAAAACTAAACGGGAATATAACAAATCTCCTTATATCTTAAAGAACAATTTTATTTTTCAATGTAAATATTCGGCCAGCACTCCATCTTCACCTGTTTTGGCCTTCACAATAGCATTAGTATGCTTTTACAGTCCCAAATAGGCGATTATGAAGCACTACCCAAAATTTACATGATAAGGTCGAATATTTACTTTTTAATATACAACTCCTGCTCCTGGGGAAATACCGGAAGGTAACGGTACGCAATGGCAATAAGGATAAAACCATAGGCCACAGGAAGAATCGTTGTTGCAATTTCCTGCCAGGGTGGAAATTAAAGAGCCCAGGTATCAAAGCTCATAACAGGAACTGCCATTGTCTGGAGAACCATTTCCACAAGCATCTTAAATCGCCTAACCAGCCGGTCCGTGTTTATCATTTTATATTCCCCTTTTCATCTAATTATAGACTTTCATACAAAAGTTTGTTTATACTAAATTTTCTTTTGAAGTTCCATAAAAAAATAATCCTGCAAAAACAGGACAGTAATAAAGGCTGATAATTGAAAATATTTTCATTGCCTTCCTGCCATGTCTCTGATATTTCCGCACTGATTATTTTATAAGAAAGAGCGTGCTTTTAATAAAGTAACAAATGCTCTTTTTATGTTCGTTGTGAGGCTCCGTAGCGCAGTTCAGCTCGGCCTCATGGCCGTTATAAAAAAATTTAAAAAGAACTAAATAAAAAGACCGGTTGCAAACCGGCAGTTACATTATATTTTTAGAAACTTTCACGTAAAAAAAATACTGAAAGTTTTATTGCCTTACCCCTGAATTTCTATAATAAAAAACAAGAAATTGAGGCAGGCACATGGGTTTTTAGACTATTATTATTGATAATTTAAGGAGGAAAAATGAAACTTAAATCAAAATTGGTTATCACTGCACTTGTTATTGTGATTTTTATTATGATCTGCTCAACAATTGTTGTAAGTTTCCTGGCTTCGAATCAAAACAGGGCAACAGCTCACAAAAATCTTAATAACACCATGAATATAGTCCATGATGCTTTAAAACAATTAGAAAACAAACAACTCACTGATGTATTATTCATGGCAAAAACCGATGGAATAGGAAGTAAAGTAAAATTTATCTATGATTTTTTAAAACAGGGCAATGCTGAGTTTACCCTGAATTCCTGCATTGAAGTTACCCAGAGCTTAAGCAATTTGATTGCAAGAAGCGGGTTGTGGCAGGTATCTGTGTATACAAAAGACGGAAAACTTCTTGCATTTAGTGAAAGTATCTCTCCAAAAAACCTTTTAAGCGGGTATGTATTTCATACAAAGGGAAGTAAATATTTTTACAGCAAAATAAGAGAAGGAGATTTATTTGTTAAGGCAAAACGAAACAAAAAAAGTGAAAAGCCATTGCCCTATCTTTCAGAACAGGTGAAAAACCCGACATCAAGTAAAAAAAATATATCCTTTAGCGAGGTAAATAAGACAATCTGCATAAAAACAATAATTCCCGTTTTTGCAAACAAATTCAATTCAAAAAATAAAACAATGGAAAAAATTGTCTGCGGGAAAATTATCGCCTATAAACGACTTGGAAATTCATTTGCAAAACGTATGGCCCATCTTTCCAGCCTGGATATCAATCTTTTTTCTGCTTCAGGTCATAAAATTGCCGGATCTTTAGCAGGTTATGATCAAATCATCATTCCCAAAGACTTTAAACCGGTTAAAAATGGCAAACCGTCCATAAATGATATTACCATCGCAGATAAAGGATATTTTCAGGAGGCAATGCCTCTATTTGATGGTGATAAATTATCCGGATGGGTAAGCGAAAATGCATCCAAAGCTGATGCCACGGCCAATACCCGTCAATTAACAATGATGCTCCTCGGTGTTTTTCTGGCCTGTCTGATAGTTGTCATTCCCTTCATTTACTGGTTTGCAGCATCATTTGTACGCATTGTAAATAATGTGGTGGATGGGCTGAAAGATATTGCTGAAGGTGAAGGAGATCTTACAAGACGTCTTCAAGTTAAATCAAAGGATGAACTTGGTGAACTTGCAGGCTGGTTTAATATTTTTATGGAAAAACTACAGCAGATCATCAAAAAAATAGCCGGCAGCATTGCCATTGTAAATTCTTCTTCAACAGATCTTGGACAATTGGCACTTCAGATGACTCAGGGTGCTGAAAATGTATCAAAGGAAAGTGAGAGCATAGCCACTGCATCTGATTCGGTTAATCAAAACATCGGGTCCATCGCAGCATCCATGGAACAATCAAGCATAAATCTGTCCACAGTTGCCACTGCTGCTGAAGAGATGACCGCCACAATTAATGAAATCGGCAGGAACAGTTCTGCGGCCAATTCGATCTCCTCCAAAGCAGCGGAGCAGATGCAGAGTGCATCCCAGGCAATTACGAATCTTGGCGTATCAGTTCAGGCAATTGGCAAGGTCACCGATGTTATTAATGAGATTTCAGATCAGACAAACCTTCTCGCTTTAAACGCCACCATCGAGGCTGCAAGAGCAGGAGAGGCAGGCAAAGGCTTTGCCGTTGTTGCAAATGAGATAAAGGAACTTGCCGTCCAGACAGCAGGCGCAACCTCGGAAATCAAAACAAAAATCAATGAAATTCAACTATCAACTGCAAAAACCGTTAATGATATTCAAAGCACCGCCACAATAATTGACAAAGTCAATGAATCTGTTACTGCCATTGCAACTGCAATTGAAGAACAGTCCGCAACCACAAGGGAAATTGCAGACAATATTGCCCAGGCTTCCAGCGGAGTACAGGAAGTAAACAAAAATGTTGCTGAAACCACAACAATCGTAAATGAGATGGCGGAAAATTCAAGCTCGGCAAATAAACAGGCAGAAAGCATGTTGAAACAAAGTAATGTAATCAGGGAAAGCACAGATAATGTGGCAGAAAAAGCAAAGCAGGTTGATGGATTAGTTAAACAATTCAGGGTTTGATATTGTTTTAATTTAAGCCATAAAACTAAAAAGAATTAAAACGTAAAACATGGACAATTTAATACCATTGCCTCTGCAGGTGTGGTCTAACCGGAATTAACTGAAAACAAAAAGATGCAGCAATAAACAAAATATGCAACAATAATGGGGTATTTCAAAACGCATAAACTACATTTGAAATACCCCATAAAACACTTTACAAAAAGTCCATTTCACATTATTTCTACGCCAGGCTCAAATTGTCTACTAAAAAGAATTTAAATCAGCCCGGCCTCTAAAAATTTTTAAAAATTATACAAAAATCACTTGTTATCACTGTCATCGTGAACTGTATCCACAATGGACTTTAGCACACAATAAGTCATACCAAGTCCTATAATTGAGACGGCGTACCACATGGCACCAAAGAAAACATAATGGCCCATATCCCATCCCCATTCAAAACTAAACGGAAACATAACAAATCTCCTTATAATTAAAGAACAATTTTATTTTTCAATGTAAATATTCGGCCAGCACTCCATCTTCACCTATTTTGGCCTTCACAATAGCATTAGTATGCTTTTGCAGTCCCAAACAGGCGATTATGAAGCACTGCCAAATTTACATGATAAGGTCGAATATTTACTTTTCAATATACAATTCCTGCTCCTGGGGAAATACCGGAAGGTAACGGTACGCAATGGCAATAAGGATAAAACCATAGGCCACGGGAAGAATCGTTGTTGCAATTTCCTGCCAGGATGGAAAATAAAGAGCCCAGGTATCAAAGCTCATCACAGGAACTGCCATTGTCTGGAGAACCATTACCCATCTGTTAAGGCATATGCCGATAACTGCAAGTATTATTGCAAGCAAAAGAAGCTTTGAATTTTCTCTCCAGTCCTTTTTAATGAGAATGGCAGCAGGCACAATGCCTCCGAGAACGATCTCTGCAAAGAGAATCCAGATGCCGTAAAATCCATTATTGGAATAGAACTGCATCATGGTAAAGCCCTCTGAAGGAGCTGTGACTATTGCCCAGTAGATGGT
>WFQS01000120.1 GCA_015486915.1 Desulfobacteraceae bacterium | reverse complement strand
CTTCCAGCATGAAAGGCCTGGGAAAAAATGCCCTTTTCATTTAAAAACGAGCTTAAATTTTCCGTCTGCCGTCTGCTTGAGCAATAGACAATGGCACCGCCGCTTTTTTCATTAAAGATCTCTTTAAGGCAGTTTGAAATAATATCAAATTTTTCATTTTTTGTGACAGGCCACACCTGGAAACTTAAATTTTCCCTTTCAACTCCCCCGGTAAAACATTGAAGGTCAATGGAGAGTTTATCCTTAAAATGGCTTAAAATCTCATCCACAACATCTTTTTTCGCAGTTGCCGTGAACGCTCCCACAGGGGCTGTGATCTTATGACCGCATACTTTTGTGTAATCAGCAATAAAGGCAGTAACATTGAGATAATCCGGCCTGAAATCATGGCCCCACTTGGAAAGGCAGTGTGCCTCGTCAAACACCCAGCATCCGACATCCCTTGTCTTAATCAGCTCGGCTATGCTGTAATTTCTCAGCTGCTCCGGAGAAATATATAAAAGCCCGATATCACCGAGCCTTACTTTTTCCATGACAGCCCCGCGTTCAGGCAGTGTAAGACTGCCGTTGATGGCTGCGGCTGTTTCAGTTCCCGTTACTCTGTTGAGATTATCCACCTGGTCCTTCATCAACGCTTTAAGCGGCGAAATCACAATGGTTAATTCTCCAAGTCTTTCATGCCTGTGAAGGGCCGGGATCTGGTAACATATGGATTTCCCCCCGCCGGTTGGAAGGATGCCGAGAAGGGAATTTCCTGCAAGAGTTGCATCCACCACCTCTTTTTGAAGGGGTCTGCCATCTGGAAGCACCCTGTATTTTTCAAAACCAAAATATTTTTTCAGCAATTTTTCAGAGTCATTGTGTTTTCTGCAGAATCTGCAATTTTCATCTGCGCATGAATATCTAAGCTTTTGAATAATTTCTCTTATCTGATGAAATTCATGCTTCACCCACGGCGGAATTATGGAATTTCCCCCTGAAACCCTTATCCATGACAGCACATAGGCAAGCATGGGCCTTGTTTCAACATTGTCTGCAAATTTTTTCCAGATCTCTTTTAACCCTGTTTCACAGACCTTATCCTTTGCAATTTTTCTAAATATATTTTCTGCCTCATCAAGGTCGGGCAATTTTTCTGAAATGGAATAAAACAGATCAAAAAGCCCCCTAAGCCTGAATCTTTTTTCGTTGTAAGCGTGGTTATCCACACATTGGTCAGGGGATGTGTTTCCGGTTTCTGAAGGCATTGCACTTCCTGTATCCGGAAACGAATTAGCGTTACCCCATGATAATCTTCTGTTAACCAGAGAACTGCTTTTAATTCCATGATGGTTTTCCGCAAAAAATCCGTCCATGACTTCAAAAGCAAATGCAAAGGCAAAGGCAAAAAAAGAGATAAGACCCGGTTCTTTTTCCTTTAGAGCAATAAATGCATCCCGCTGGTCTTCAAAAATATTCTTTGCAAGTTTTGCATCGGCAACGGGATTATTCTTACCGGTTTTAATGAGTTTATAATCCTTGACAAGCTTATGATATGGGTTCTCAGGAAATGCAAGTGGAGACAAAAAAAGAGTATCTATCACAGGAATATCTAAAAAATCAGCTCCGTATAATTCCCGTTGAGATAAATCATGGTGAAAAAAGGCCTTTTCAAAAACAGGCAGGTCATGATTTACAATGTTGTGCCCAAGTATATAATCAGCATCTTTTGCAAATCTTAAAAAGTCATCAAGTGCTGATTTTAAATCTTTTATGTTTTTCTTTTCAAAGGTTTTCCCATTAAAAACAGCACCAATATGGTATATTTCCCCATTGGGTACGGTTTCAGCATCAAATGAAAGGATATTTTCAAGCATTAATTTGGGGCTTCTCATAAAACGTTAACTTAGAAATTAAAGATTTTAGAACCAATACTTTCATTTCAAATAAGGATCGGAGATGAAATAAGTTTAACAGAAATAGCGCAGAATTCCTACCCCATGTACAAGGCGCATTAAAGGTTACATACTCAACGTATTCGGCCTTTGATGCAACGAAGTAAATGGGATAGAAGACAAGCAATTTCTTTCAACTTATAAAATTTTCGATCCTAAGGAAACATGGAGTGAATGGAAAACGATCCTGGCCCTAAGATGCCGTCCGGTTTTCATCTATGCTTTCAGGACCTGTGGAAAAACTTCATGAAGAAGGAAAACTTGAAGGGCTGTCAGCAATAAAAACCATAAAAAGATCTATTCCGGAGATTTCTTTCTTTGAAATAAAAAAGAACCGATAAAAACAAATACCTTTTGTATTCCCTTAAATATCTTTGGCAAAAACCAGATTAAAAAAAGCAGAAACGCTATAAAAAGACATATAAACAGTACAGGATGATGCAGGGCTGCCCAAAGGCCTGCAAAAACGCTTATATCTTCACCTATGGAGGCAATCCAGTTGGAAAAAGGCTCAGGTGATGTATTAATTAACACTCTTGATCCCGATTTTGCTGCATGGGTTCCGGCAGCAACACCACCGCCAAGTATTGCTGCTGCCAGGGCAACCGGCGGGGCAACATTGCCTGCAGCACCATATGCGAGAAGGGCGCCTGCCGGGATTCGGATAAAAGTATGAATTGCATCCCAGCCCGTATCGATCCCGGGAATTTTATCTGCAAAAAATTCAACAAAATACATAAAGCCACTGGCACCGATAACCAATGGATCAGCAAGGATATGAAGTGCCGGTGGAAGTTCGAGAAGATGATTCAGCCCGAAAATTCCAAGCATCATAATGGTTGCATATAAATTAATTCCGCTTGCCCATGATACTCCCATTGTCAAAGCAATTACACCTGCAACGCCGTTTAATTGTTCCATTAACTACCGCCTTTCGTATTATCTATGTCATCCTGACCTTGACAAGCCAGGACCAAAACGATTTTTTTAATTCTTTTGCCAAAAAAACAAGAAAATAAGAATTAAGAAACTAAAGCGGGCGATGCCCGTAACACATGTACAACGAAACCATCATAAAAACAAGCATGGCTTAAACAGATTCGAGAAAATTTCTTATCGCTGAGTATATTCTTTTCACATCATCACCGATAAGTATCCCATGGCGGTCATAATCAAACAGAAAATACTCTTTCTTCTCAGAACCGATACTTTTGAAAAGTTTTTCCGTACCTTTAAAATCCACCACAGGGTCATTCCTTGACTGGACTATCAACGCGGGAACCGTTATATTTTCCAATTTTGATTCAACGGATTCCATGAACTGCTCAAGCTGTCTTACCCCTGAAATGGGATTTCTCAAATAATTGATATCAGGATGTTCCGGGGTGTTATCAACAAACTTTTTTGTAATTCCGCTTAAATGGGCCTTTGTCATCATCTGATTCCATATATCAAGGGCAGGGGCAAATCTTGCACCAAAATCGTTTAGTTTCATTGGAGGGGATACGGCAAAAACAGCTTTGATATCCTTCACTCTTGTTTCAAGGTCAAGGGCAAGACCTGCTCCCGTTGAAAATCCTCCCACAAAAACATCTTTGCACAAATGGCGTAAAATCACAAAACCCTCTTCAACGGATTCAATCCATTTATCGTATTGGGTCTCTGCAAGGTCCTCCGGGGCAGTACCATGCCCTTTGATCCTTGGCACGTAAACGGCAAATCCATGGTCATAAAGATAATCCGCAAATTCTTTCATCTCGGCAGGAGCTGCCATATATCCATGGATCAGCAGCACCCCTGCCCTGCTCTTATCCGGTTTTAAAAGAAATGGTTTCCCTGTTTTTTTCGGCTTTGATTCTCCTTTAATATAATATTTATCATAATCATTATCATAATCTTTCATCGCTTTTTTAATCAGTTGTTCCCTGACAAGCTCCATGATCTGATGGCAATCTTTTCCGGCAAGTTGCTTAATATAATGCTGAATTCTCACAAGTGGTTCAACTTCATTGGCCATGACAGAAACAGGATTTTCAATCCTGATCCTGTGGAATTCCGGAGTTGAATCAAGCATTGTTTTATTCCTGAATATTTTATCCTTTTCAAGTCTGACAACTCCGGTGTCAGCGGCAGTTCGGATGAAATCCTCATACCGGTTAAGCCGGTCATCGGTGAGCAGGTGAATCTGATTGTCAAACAGGCTTTTGTGGAGGTATTGATCTGATTTGAGAATTTCACCGGTTGCTGCAAGAAAAGCTCTGCACCTGAAATCATATTCATCAATACCATTCACATTTTCAGGCAGATATCTTAAAATACTTGCAAATATGTGATCATAATTAAGGGTTGTCATCATATAAACCGATGACATGTATTTCTCCATGATCTCAATGGAACTTTTTTTCATCACTGGCTTGGATGAAATATTATCATCAAATTCGATTTTTCTTTTTGAAGTTAAATCACTTTCTATGAATGAATTATTAAAATAATCCTTGATCCTTATGGCTTCGCCAAAACGTATATCCACATCCACACCTGAAAGGATCATTGTGCCCTCTGTCATAAGTTCGTCCATGGCACGGGGGGATGGTTCTTCCATCATATTTTCAGCAATGGAACTTAATATATTCTCCTTAGCGCGCACAGGATAATACGTAATATTAACAGGGACAATAAATGTCTGTTTTTCAAGAACTTTTTCAATATCTTTATCCTTATTCAACTCAAAAAGTTCAGCAAGTCTGTTAAATTCATCAATATTGGAATCTCTCATGTTTTTCATTCTGTTCCTGTAAAATTCCGTGCGCAGAGCAAGGGTTGCAGCCCCGGTGTGGGGTCTCTGGATATTTCCATCTTCTGAAAGACGAAATTTATCTTTACTTACGAGCTTTTTATTCTTTACCATCATACCTTCAGGAAAAATTATCCACGCATCATCACCTGCAATAAGATTTTTTACAATGACAAGATCCCTGTTGGGGTCCTTTGTGGAGACTGCTCCCATGGCATCAAGTATTCCTTCAAGATTTCCATTAAAAAGTTCCTCCGAGGCAAGAGACCATACAGGTTTTTTTATCAACCCATGGATGAGATATGGAAGAAGCACCGTCTCCATTCTTGTAAAATGATTGGCAGTAAAAATAACAGAGCCCTCGGGAATATTTTCCTGTCCGTGCAGAGAGATATCTGCCTTTGAAAATCCGGAGAAAGCCTTAAGGGCATACCCTGACATATAATATGCAAAACGGTTCATATTTTATCCTCCATTGCAGACACGGTATAAAAAAATTATTACGGTGCTATCAATATTTATCTTGACCCAAAGCATAATATTACTTAAATTAAACTTTTGTCAAAATATAAGATTTTATTTAAAAAAAATTGGAGGCATAAATTTGTATTCAAAAATATTAATTCTGTATTTCCCACCCGTTGTTGCCCAGAATGCTGTTGTGTGCTATCTCACGAAAAAATTTGATCTGATATTCAATATTCTCGGGGCAAGGGTATCCAACAAAAAAGACGGTTATATGGTGCTGGAGCTTCGGGGAACAAAGACCAATTACCAGAAAGGTGTCAGATTTTTAAAGGACCAGGGAGTGAGGGTCAGTACTGCTGAGCAGGAAATCTGGAGAGACATGGAAAAATGTACCCATTGCGGTGCATGCACGGCTGTATGTCCCACCGGTGCCCTGTCAATTAAAAGGCCTGAAATGGAAGTGATTTTTGACCAGGAAAAATGCAGTGTGTGCGAGCTGTGTATTTTTACCTGCCCCACGAGGGCCATGGGACTTTATTCCAAAAACACTGACGACATGATGGTGTGAAAAAAAATAAAAAAATTGCCGTTGCATTAAGCGGGGGAATCGATTCCCTTGTTGCAGCATATTTACTGAAAAAACAGGGTGCTGATCTTGTTGGAATTCATTTTCAAACGGGATATGAAAACAAAAAGACAGATCTTACTGAAACAGGGACCCGTCTCGGCATCGAAATCAGGCAGGTGAACCTTGCAGAAGATTTTGAAATTCACGTAATAAATTATTTCATAAAAACATATCTAACGGGAAAAACGCCCAATCCCTGTATTATCTGCAATAAAAAAATAAAATTTAATGCTCTTTACAAGGCATGCAAAAAGCTTGGTGCAAATTTTATTGCAACGGGACATTATGCTGGATTAAAAAAAGATGCCTCGGGGCATAATTGTCTTTTAAAGGCAGCGGATCTAAGCAAAGACCAATCATATTTTCTTGCAATGCTCGGCCGGGAGCAGCTTGACAGAAGTATTTTTCCCCTTGGTAATATGCATAAATCGGAAGTAAAGAAATTTGCAGATCTTAACGGTCTTATCCCTGATGAAAAAAAAGAAAGCCAGGATATATGTTTCATAAAGCAG
>WFQS01000119.1 GCA_015486915.1 Desulfobacteraceae bacterium | reverse complement strand
TCCACAGAAAGTCTTTCCGAAGCAAAATTGATCGATGCAAGACTTACTCCTGTCAGCTTATTTACGGTTTTCTCAATATTTAAAGCACAATTGGCGCAGCTCATGCCCGTTACTGGTATCTCCTTTTTTACGGCAGCAACCTTATAGCCGAGGTCATGAATTTTATCAGTAAGTTCAGAAACGGAAAGGATGTCAGGATCAAAGGAAACAACTGCCTGTTCCGATGCAAAATTCACATTGGATTCTTCAACCCCTTCAAGCTTTCCAAGCATTTTATCAATATTGGCTGCACAATTGGCGCAGTGCATGCCTGCAACCGGCAGCGAGATGGTTTGAGTTGTCATGATATTCTCCTTATTTCTTATGATTATGTAGATTCTGTATATGATAGTCTTTTCAAGTATCTTGAGTATCTGCAATTAATCGATTCCATTTTTCACGGGCATAATTTGCTTTATAGCTTTATCATGTCCCAATTAAATAGGAAACAAAGCAAAACACGTGCCGCAGGCTGTATCATTTTACAGTGAAGAAAATAACCCAGGCCATTAAGGATCGAAAAAAAGTCTTTTGACATTATTACCGTTATCCTGGCACATTTTTTGCTGTGTATTTTTAGCAAGGGCGTCAATGATAAAGTTAAAAGTTTCAGATTTCAAATTTCTAACATCCCGGATAGTAAATATTTGATCTTATCATGTAAATTTTGGGAAGTGCTTCATATTCGCCTATTTGGGGCTGTAAAAGCATACTAATGCTATTGTGAAGGCCAAAATAGGTGAAGATAAAAGTGCTGGCCGAATATTTACCCCGGATATTTTAATACCAACGAAAAAATTAAACTGAACAAACCAATTAAACAGGAGGGTGAACAATGAAAAAAGAAATAATAAAAACCATGGCAGCATCAATCATTACAATCGGCTTTCTTGCAGGTATTGCATTTGCACATACCAGCGGTGCAACATTAACACAGCAGAAAATGCATGGTTATAATGTTATGAGCCACAAAGGCATGTACCAGGGTAATATGCAGCAGAAAGAGATGTACCGGAAAAATATGGGGCAGGGAGGCATGAAAAACGACGGCGGCGGTATAATGGGCGGCGGCGGCGGCATGATGGGCGGTATGGTAGGCGGATATCAGGGTGGTTATCGCGGTAACTGGTGGGGGAATATGGGTCGTGGCGGCATGATGGGAGGAGCCATGATGAATCGCATGACACCTGACCAGCAGAAAAATTTTATGAATCAGACCACAAAACTTCGCAAACAGATGATGGAATTGCGCTTTACCTACAGGGATGCCATGCGCAAACACAACACAACTCCCGGGGATCTTGCAAAAATCGAAAAAAAGATGATTGAGCTGCGCACAAAAATGTTGAACAAAATTGAAAAAATGCATATTAAATAAAAAAGAAATCAGATTTTATAAATTCACTGAATCAAGGATTAATATGACCAGCAATAAATCGGAATCAACTGATCCCACCTACCTCCTTGAAGAAGGTATGACCATTAACGACAAATGGGAAATACTTAACTTTATTGCAAAGGGAGGCAAGGGCGAAGTTTACCTTGCAAGACAGCTGAATTTAGACCGCCAGGTAGCACTTAAAATCATGTCCCGGGAATTTATCAAAAGCCTGGAAGACGATGAAGAAGAAATAACTTCTGAAATCATGCGTTTCCGCAGAGAAGTGCATTTAATGGCCAGAATGCAGCACCCTAATATTCTTCAGGTCTATGATTTTGACAAAATGGAAATTGACGGCATGGAACTGGATTATATTGTTATGGAATATATTCCAGGCCAGACCCTGCGCCAGAAGATGCCGGAAAATGGTTTTGGTCACGACGAAATAAAAGTAAAAAAATGGCTGAAAAAATATTTCTTTCCAATACTTGATGGTATGAAAACAGTGCACGACAATGGAATTGTGCATCGGGACATGAAGCCCGAGAATGTTCTTATTTTTGATGGGCCTCCCAAAATTATGGATTTTGGAATTGCAGGCGGCTATCACATGGATAATGTGACCCGGGACCATCATATGCTTGGAACAATCAATTATATGCCCGAAGAACAGTTTATGGACCTGGCTTTAACAGATGCACGTGTTGATGTATATGCCCTTGGTAAAATTCTTTATGAAGTGATTGAAGGCAAAATCAAAAAAGAAAAGAACAAACCATTCTCCAGTGTTTCCCTGAATGAACCGGAGACACTATTTTTTAAAGCCCTTGACAGAATTATCCACCAGGCCACTGAGCAGGATCGCAATAAAAGAATCCCTTCAGTAAAAATTTTACATGATTCTTTAAAAGAACTTGTCATGGATTTTGATGATAACACCACTTTTAAAAAAAATGAAACAATTCATGGCCATAAATATTGGAGATATCTCTTAGTTGCCGGAATTGTGGTAATTTTCATTTTTGCAGGTGCCGTTAAGATTCATTATTTTCCAGGAAAAACACTTATAGGAAACAATCACCTTGAAAAACATCCGGGAATAAAAATCCCT
>WFQS01000118.1 GCA_015486915.1 Desulfobacteraceae bacterium | reverse complement strand
AATACTAATATTGTACTTATACAATTCTAACTAATAAAATATATAAGTTTAAGACTGGATGAATCAGACTTTGACATAATTGACATGGGGCGAATCTTGTCTTGCCGCAGCCCATCGCAATAAATTAAGAAATAAAACGTAATTATTTACGTTCAATTTTATAATTCAAGGGATTTTGCAGGAGTTTATTATAAAAAAATCCTTTGGAAAGCAGCATCTGAATAGAATATAGACAATTTTTTATACAATACATATAAAAGGAGAGTATAATGTCAGTACATATGCAGAGGCAGATAGAAAAACTAAAAAAAGAAATTTTATCCCTTGGTGCCATGGTTGAAGACAGGTTCCAGAAGGCAATTCTTGCCATACAGAAGGAAGATTTAGAACTTTCGCAAAAAATCATTGATACTGACTTTGAAATTGATGACAGGGAAATCGAGATTGAGGAAGAATGTCTTAAAATACTTGCCTTATATCAACCTGTTGCCCTGGACTTAAGGTTTATTGTGGCTGTAATAAAAATAAATAACGACCTTGAAAGAATAGCAGATTATGCGGTGAATATTTCATTAAGATTCAAAACATCTTTCAATGACCACAGGAAATTCAGATATGATTATACAGCAATGGCCGATCAGGCTGCAAAAATGCTTGAAATGAGCCTTGACGCACTGGTTTACAAGGATGTGGACATGGCATACAAAATCCTCAATATGGATGAAGAGGTAAATACAATGAGAAATGATGCCTATGCTTCAATGAAAAAAGACATAAAGACCAATCCTGAAATGGTGGAGGAAATAATAAACATGTACCTTATATCAAGGCACCTTGAGAGAATAGGCGATCATACAAAAAATATTGCCGAAGAAGTAATATATCTGATAGAAGGTGATATTATAAGGCATGTCAAGCTCTGAGATATTCCGGTATATTTTTTTTGACAATCTATTATTGATGAACCTGTAAAAAAGTCCAATTTTGATATTTTTTAAGCTGTAACATACTGAAATTATAAATACCAAAGAAGATAAAATGCAAAAAGAAACCATTTTGATTGTTGATGATGAAGAAGACATTATAGAATTAATAAAATTTAACCTGAAAAATGAGGGCTATTCTATTTTGACGGCCATGACAGGAGAACAGGCCATAAAAACCGCAAAAAAATACACCCCTGATCTGATCGTACTTGATCTGATGCTGCCCGGAATGGATGGCCTGGAGGTAACTGACTATCTTAAAAACTTTGAGATCACAAAAAATATTCCCATTGTCATGGTCACTGCTAAGGGAGATGAATCCGATGTGGTCACAGGCCTTGAGCTCGGCGCCACTGATTATATATCAAAACCATTCAGCCCTAAGGTGATGGTTGCAAGGATAAGGGCAATTTTAAAACGACGTAGAAAAAAAAGTATGGATATCCATGGTGGAATAAAAAAAGAGGGAGATATAATTATAGACCGCGCAAGGCACATGGTATTTATAAAGGATAAGCCCGTTGATCTGACTTTGTCAGAATTTGAGCTGCTTGCCTTTCTTGCCGGGAAAAAAGGATGGGTGTTTACAAGGGACCAGATCATCAATGCAGTCCACGGTGAAAATTATGCAGTAACGGAAAGGAGTATTGATGTGCTTGTTGCCGGACTGCGCAAAAAATTAAAAAACCAGGCTCCTGTTATTGAAACTGTCAGGGGAATGGGATACAGGTTTAAAGACTAATTGCATTGGAGCAGGCGATGAGAGGCGGATCTGAATTTTCTTAGAGAGCCTCTAACAGAGGACCTCTAAGAATCAAATTGAATAATCATTTTGACAACACAAATGATTATCCGATTAGAACCCAGCTAAAAGATAAGGGAAAAGCCACGATCTTATCCATTATTATCTGATACTTTTTAACCAAATCTTCCGGTAATATAATCCTGAGTCTGTTTTTTACCGGGTTTTGTAAAAATCGTGGATGTATCATCATATTCTATGAGTTTTCCAAGGTAAAGAAATCCAGTAAAATCTGATACCCTCGCTGCCTGCTGCATATTATGAGTTACGATCACAATGGTATAATCCTGTTTTAATTCGTCAATCAACTCCTCAATTTTCAGGGTTGAAATAGGGTCCAAAGCAGATGCAGGCTCATCAAGCAGCAGAATCTCTGGTTTTATGGCAATTGCCCTGGCAATGCAGAGGCGCTGCTGCTGCCCTCCTGATATTTCAGTACCGGACTGGTTCAATTTATCCTTTACCTCATCCCAGATGGCAGCTTTTCTCAGTGCCCATTCCACGCGTTCATCCATTTCCACACGTGACAACCGCTCATACAGCTTCACCCCAAATGTAATATTATCATATATGCTCATGGGAAAAGGAGTAGGTTTTTGAAACACCATACCTACTTTAGCACGTAAAAGATTGAGATTCTCACCCCTGCCGAGAATATTTCTACCGTCAAGCAGAATTTCACCCTTTGCAGTCTGCCTGGGATACATCTCATAGATACGGTTAAAACAGCGAAGCAAAGTTGATTTTCCGCATCCGGACGGGCCTATGAAAGCGGTAACCTTATTGGACAAAATGTCTAAAGAAATGGAATGCAGCGCCTTAAAATTACCATAAAAAAAATCAAGATCGCGCACTGATAATTTTGCATCATCCACTATATCTGCCACATCGTATGAAACACTACCATCTTTGTTTTCCTGAAAATAAAGTGCACCGGGAATATTTGAATCCGAAACTGTATTGACCACATCGGCTGCAGAAAGGGTATTGTCAGCCATACTTGACATATTTACGTTCATGGTGTTTATTTTATTACCTCCTTTTTATAACGGCCATGAGGCGAACCTGAAGACTCTCAGACAGCCTCAAAGAATCAAAGATTCTGACAAAATCTGGGCCGTAGGCGCGAAGCCAACTCTAATGATTCAAGGCTGTTTGCAAGAGTTTCATATAACTGCCATGAGGCAGATCTGAACTGCGTTACAGTGCCTCACAACGAAAATGAAAAGAGCATCAGTTACTATGTCAAAAATGAGCTCTTTCTTATAAAAAACGGCCATAGGCCGGGCTGAACAATATTGCGGATTAAAAAACCGTTTTTGATGTTTTCAAAAACACCCGCACTAAAATATTAATAATCAGAATCGTCAAAGTGATCAGTACAGCCCCTGCCCATGCAAGATGCTGCCAGTCATCATAGGGACTCATGGCAAACTGAAAAATAACCACGGGCAGATTGGCAATGGGGGCATTGAGTGAATGGGTCCAGAACTGATTATTCAATGCCGTAAACAGCAGAGGAGCTGTTTCTCCGCTGATTCTTGCCACGGCAAGCAGTACACCGGTTAAAATTCCGCTTCTTGCCGCACGGAACACAATTGAAACTGTGATTTTCCATTGAGGTGTTCCAAGAGCTGCCGCTGCCTCACGCACTGAGTTCGACACAAGGTGAAGCATATCCTCGGTTGTTCTCACCACAATGGGCAAAGCGATCAAAGCAAGGGCAAGGGAACCTGCCCATGCAGAAAAATGCCCCATACTGACCACAACCACTTCATAGATAAATACACCGAGAACAATTGAAGGGGCACTCAAAAGGATATCATTGGCAAAGCGTATAACCATTGCGATCTTTGATTCCCTTGCAAATTCAGAGAGGTAAGTTCCTGCGAGAATGCCGGCAGGTGCCCCGATAAGCACACCGACAAAAGTCATGACAACACTTCCAAGAATGGCATTACCAAGACCTCCACTGCTTCCCGGAGGCGGTGTGGCAAGATAAAACACCGAAGGTTTCAGATATTGAAGTCCCTGGCTTAACAATGTCCACAACAACCATACCAGCCAGAATAATCCGAAAACCGTGGTTAGAAATGAAGCGGTCATTACAAGAGAATTTGCAAATTTTCTACGTCGATAAAGACCCTGACCATTATTTATACCAAAACCATTATTTAATTCTGTCATTATTTCCGCCTTCCCTGCTGTCCTGCTGTACGAAGCAGCAGAAACTTGGCCAGGGCAAGTATAATGAATGTAATTAAAAAAAGAATTAATCCAAGCTCGATCAACGATGATGTGTACATCTTTCCAACGGCCTCGGTGAACTGGTTGGCAAGGCTTGATGATATTGAGCTTCCCGGCATGAACAATGAAGCATGGATGCGATTGGCGTTTCCTATTACAAATGTTACGGCCATGGTTTCACCAAGGGCCCTGCCAAGTCCAAGCATTATACCCCCGACAACACCGGTTCTTGTGTATGGGATCACAACATGACGGATAACTTCCCAGGTGGTAGCTCCCATTCCATATGCCGATTCTTTTAAAACAGGGGGAACCACTTCAAACATGTCTCTTATTACAGCACTCATGAATGGAATGATCATAATGGCAAGAATTATTCCCGCTGTAAGAACTCCTATTCCAAGGGGCGGGCCGGAGAATAATCTTCCTATCAAAGGAACAGGTCCCATGTATGAAGAGATAAGAGGCTGAATATAATCACCGAATAAAGGTGCAAATACAAACAGCCCCCACATTCCATAAATAATACTTGGAATGGCTGCAAGAAGCTCCACGGCAATTCCTATGGGTCTTTTTAAAAACTGCGGACATAGTTCCGTAATAAACAGGGCAATACCAAAACTTACAGGAACCCCGATCACCATGGCGATAACTGACGTGACAAGAGTTCCGTAAATGGGTACAAAAGCACCAAAATCCTCTGTGACCGGATTCCATGATGAACTTAAAAGAAAACCAAAACCAAATTTTCTAATTGACGGGGCAGCACCTATAAAAAGTGATACAATAATGGCAATAATCACAGCAAGAACAGTCCAGGCAGCAAAACGGGTACAATGATAAAAAAACCTGTCTAAAACAACACCACGTTTAATCCTGGCATGCATAAAATTATCGGATTTTATGCCGGTATTAAACAAACTGCCGTTAATGGAACCATCCAGCGCATTTTCAGTATTCAGATAGGTTTTCATTTTGTATTCAATATTCCTTTAACCGGTCTGCACAAAAATAAATTTTTAAAAATATTACTTCCAGATACTGCGGTTGCCGGTATCCCGTATCTCTTTGTGCCATGCAGTTTCAACAAGCTCTGCCACATTGGCCGGCATTGGAATATAATCCAGATCCTGGGCCATTTTTGCGCCATGCTTATATGCCCAGTCAAAAAATTTCAATACAGCCTTTGCAGTATCCGGCTTTGTCTGTGTCTTGTACATCAAAATAAAACTTGCACCTGTGATGGGCCAGCTGTCTTTGCCGGGCTGATTTGTAAGCACCATGTAAAAACCCTTTGCATGTGCCCAGTCTGCATTTGCCGCAGCAGCCTGAAAAGTTTCAGCGGAAGGGTTTACATATCCTCCGCCGCGGTTTTTCAATTTCACATAAGACATATTATTCTGTAAAGCATAGGCATACTCAACATATCCAATGGATCCGTTGATACGCATTACATACGATGCAACCCCTTCGTTACCTTTTCCGCCTATACCTGCAGGCCAGGCAACCGCCTTGTTATTCCCGACCAGATTTTTCCACTCAGGACTGACTTTGGAAAGAAAATTTGTAAAAATCCAGGTTGTGCCGGAACCATCTGACCTGTGAACGACCATAATACTCTTTGAGGGCAGTTTAAGAAACGGATTTTCAGCCTTGATTCTGCTGTCATTCCATTTTGTAATTTTTCCAAGATAAATGTCTGCAAGAACTCCATTACTGAGTTTAAGTTCTCCTTTGCCAACTCCTTTAACATTTACGACAGGAACCACACCGCCCATGATCATTGGAAATTGAAGCAGACCGTATTGATCAAGATCTGCAGGCTTAAGCGGGGCATCAGAAGCACCTAAATCCACAGTTCTTGCCTCTATCTGCTTAATTCCGCCACCGGAACCAATTGACTGATAATTAAATTTCACTCCGGTTTTAATCTTATAGGCTGCAGCCCATTTGGAATAAACCGGATAGGGAAAAGTAGCCCCTGCTCCTGAAATTGATCTGACCTCCGAGGCAAAGCCTGAAGGAACGGTAAACAAAAGGAAAAGCCCCAAAATAACCATGATTTTCAAAACTGATTTAATCAACTTTTACCTCCAAAAAAATTAATGAATTAATGGAAAATACCGACAAATTGTTAGGATTTTATTAAGAGAAAATTAGTCTTTTGTTACAGCAGGCATCAGAATCCAATTCTTAATTCCTGATTCCTGATTTAATCCTGTATATTCTCTTTTTTCCTAAAATTTTGGTTTATAATAAAGGCAGGATGTTACGAATAGGTTAGGACAGTATGAGAATACTATAAAACAAATTTACCAGATCGGCCTCATGGCAGTTTTATCAGACTCCATCAAATATCCCGGGCTTGTTCAACGATTAAAAAAGTGGGGAAACGCTGTAAGGATCGGAGATGAAATAAGTTGAACAGAAATAGCGCAGGATTCCGGCCCATGTACAAGGCGCATTAAAGGTTGCATACTCAACGTATTCGGCCTTTGATGCAACGAAGTAGATGGGCCGGAATACAAGCAATCTCGTTCAACTTATAAAATTTTCGATCCTAAGTCACCTGTGTTGTACCAGTTTATTGGTTGTTCACCAAGCTGCTTTTTTATTGCATCGTATAGACTATGAAAAGCATTTAATACGGAAGTTACAGCGGTTTCAATATTGCCTACTGCTTCAGCACGATCTACTAACATTAACCCACGTTGGTTAACACGCCAATTGGCCTCAAGTAGAACGCGAAGGCTTTGCGCTAATTCCTCAAATGAGTGTTCTATAAGTCTATTATTTGGCACTATGTTCTTTTCCCTTCTAACAAGTTATTGAGTAGTTCTGCATATTATGTATCAGTTTTATACGTTGACAACAATTTTAATGTCAAGTATAAAAAAATCGACTGTATAACATTACAATGACGGAAAATATGAAACAGAATATATCATGCTGAAAATACCAGAGAAGCTTTTGGAAAAATATAACCGGCTTTTGGGGAAAAATAATATTCCCAGGGAAAATTTTGCTAATTTATAAAAAAGAGCTCACTTTTACCGGAGTAACTGATGCTCTTTTTATGTTTGTTGTGAGGCACTGTAACGCAGTTCAGATCGGCCTCATGGCCGTTTATATAAAACTCCTGCTAAGTTCCTTTAAGAATAAGAGTTTCTATATTTGTTGAGAGGCAGTCTGTGAGTCTTCATATCGGCCTCATGGCCGTTATAGAAAATGGCTCCAATATTACCTGGATTTTTGCACGAAATATGACCATCCTTGATTCTGAGGCAGGAAGTGTGGATGCTTTTATTGAAAAACCTGCAGGAAAGAAACAAAATTTATTCCGGCAAACTCAGGCAAAGCAGGCAATATGTCTATACTATGTGGGGCTTTCACAAAAACAGGAAAAACAGACCGGCTCTGACCCAAGTTGTCAGGTCAGGAAAATGGCAGAGTCATTTAATACAACACAATGCCCTTCTGCATCGTAAAACTTCTTTATGGATACGGGCTGAGAATTTCTTAGGATCGGAGATGAAATAAGTTGAACAGAAATAGCGCAGAATTCCGGCCCATGTACAAGGCGCATTAAAGGTTGCATACTCAACGTATTCGGCCTTTGATGCAACGAAGTAGATGGGCCGGAAGACAAGCAATTTCGTTCAATTTATAAAATTTTCGATCCTTAGTGCATGGAGCTGAGAATCAGTAATTTTAATTTTGACTATAATATTTTAACAATCCACGATGGCAAAGGGAAAAAAATCGTAAGGAAAGATCAAAATGGGGAAAAAAATCAGGGCAGGTGCTCTTATTTCAGGAGGAGGAACAAACCTCGGGGCAATTATTGATGCATGCAGCAAGGGAACAATCGATGCGGTAATAGTTTTTGCAGGCTCTGACAACAAAGATGCTGCAGGACTTAAACGAGCTGAAAAGGCAGGAATAAAAACCTTTACCGTGAATTATAAATCACTCATAAAACAATACAGAAAAAATCCCGGCGGACTACCTCTGCCCCATGATTTTAATATTCAGGAGATTAAAGCAAAACAGACCCTGATTCCGGAAAAGGCGGGTAATGAAAAAATCGAATTCTTTTTAAAGTCAAGGGCAGTTGCTGAAAAAGCACTCCTCGATGAAATCCTGCCATACAACATTGATCTTCTTATCCTTGCAGGCTTCATGCGAACCCTGACACCATATTTTATAGACAGGATCAACACAGACACAAACCACCATAAAATAATGAACATTCACCCTGCCCTTCTTCCGGCTTTTCCCGGAACTGACGGTTATGGAGACACCTTCAGGTATGGGTGCAAAGTAGGGGGCTGCACGGTTCATTTTATTGATTACGGAGAAGATTCAGGCCCCATCATAGGCCAGCGCGCATTTCAAATTGAGGATGACGACACAATAGAAACCATTCGAAAAAAAGGGCTTGAACTTGAATGGCAGCTTTACCCGGAATGTATTCAAAAATTTGCAGAAAAACTGATTCAGCAAAAAAATCTGAGACCATAGTCAAACTTTAAACTTAATGCATGACCCTGAGCATAAACGGAATCGCCGCCATTGTGCCTATGGTGCTGCCGAGATTTGTAAATACAACCACAAGCAGTATTCTTGTAACATTGTTTTTCCAGAATCCTTTTATGGAAAGTATGTCAGTGGGAATAGCCTCAAGGTCTTTAACCTTTGGTTTTCGCGCAAAGGCTTCTGCAAGCCCTGACACCCATCCTGCTGCAATCATGGGATTTAACGAGGTTAAAGGAGCTGCAAGGGCCGCGGTAATAATTGTCAAAGGATGAGCTAAAGCTGCAAGGGCGCCAAGTCCTGCAAAAATACCATTGGCAAGTATCCAGAACCAGATCATATCTGCCCCGGCACTTTTTCCTTTAATGAAAAAACCCGCTGCAAACAGTGCAATGATCAGCCCCGGTATAAGCCATTTAACGACTTTGCCGAAAATACCGCCTCTGGGTATTGTGTTAAGTTCATCAAGATCATTTTTTTTTTCTTCGGACATATATTTTTTAATTCCGGGAACATGGCCTGCACCAACCACAGCAACTATTTTTTTCCCATCAACCTGCCTTAAACTTTCCGTCAGAAACTGGTCCCTTTCATCGATTAGAATTTTTTCAACCACAGGATGGGATTTTTTTACATCTGCAAGCAGAACTTTAAGGATATCTTCCTTTTTCATCTGCTCAATATCCTCTTCAGTGATATCATCTGAACTGCCAAGGGAGAACACAAGCTGAAACATTAATTTGATTTTTTCCCATATCCCCATACTCCTCCACACCCTGGAAAGAGTGATCTGGATTTCGCGGTCAACAGGGATTATTGCTGCTCCCGCTTCTTCCCCTGCCTCAAGAGCATTGATCATCTCCTGACCCGGCAGTACATCAAATTTTTCAGCAATCTTTTTCTGGAAAGAGGCAAGCATTAAATTCATTAAAAGCAGCAGCGTCTTCTTCTCCCTGACCACCTTGACAATATTCATATTGCGCCATTTCTCCTTGTCCCGCAGGGATGCAAGGCGGGTTGCGCACAGTTCAAGGCAGACGGTATCGGGCTTTTCACTTAAAATTACCTCTTTTACAAGTTCTGCACTCTCCTTTGACACATGGGCTGTTCCCACAAGAATTATCTCTTTGTCATTAATAAAAAGACGATCTGTATTTTCCTGTATATTCAACAATATATTCTCCGGTAAAGGCCATAGAGCCTTAATTTATTTTAAATTCAACCATGTGTTTCTCTATTTAAGCATAAGGGTTCATTTAAAAATAATTGTAATTTATTTTTAAATGAACCCTTATGCAGTTTGAGTAAGCCCCTGAGCCGAGAATACATAGACTAAATAAATTTCAGTTGCAACATTATAATCATTTAATATTTTATGGCAACACAAATAATTAACAGCCTGCCAGTCTGACTGAACATAATACAGCTTACTGCACATAATTAGAACTGCTGTGATCATTTTAAAAGTCCCCGGATCTGCCTCATGGCAGTTATATTATAAAGTCTAATATTTATATTTTTTATTGCTGATTATTAAGGTTGTTTATATTTTAAAAATTTGCTATCAACAATTCAGTTAAATTATAAGGTTAAAAAAAATTGCGCAATATTATGCAATTGGCGAACATAAAAAAGACCATGAAATATAATAAAACGGACGGACTATGCCGGCAACCCGGGATTTTCCTGTTTTTACTATAGGAATTCAGAAATAAGGCAATTAAGTGTTGAACGAAAATCACAATTTTCCAATTTTTGCTCAGTCACTTTGAAAACAACAAATATGAAATCCGGTCAAAAATTAATCATGATCTTTTTTTACTATACCGGATTTTAAAACAGAAAGGGGAAGGGTAATGGTAAAAATTGATATACCCAGACTGAAAAGTATTGTTGGGGAAAAAAATGTAAAAACCGAGCCTGCAGATCTCTATATTTACGGCTCTGACTCCTCTGTGCATGCGGCAAAAGCATGGGCAGTTGTAAGGCCCGGAAAAACAGAAGAGGTACAGGAAATAATGAGATTTGCAAACGCGGAGAAAATTCCCGTTATTTCCAGGGGGGCAGGTTCCGGAATGTGCGGCCAGGTTGTGCCGCTTAAAGGTGGTCTGATAATGGATATGAAGAGGATGAACCATATACTTGAAATCAACCCTGCCGATGTTTACTGCCGAGTCGAACCGGGAGTTGTGGACGACGATTTAAACGCAGCACTCAAACCCTATGGAGTCTTTTATCCTCCAACTCCCGCTTCAAGCAGAATTGCAACAATAGGGGGAGAAATAGGAAATAATGCAAGTGGTGTGCGCTCTGTAAAATACGGCGCCACAAGGGATTCGGTTCTTGGAATGAAAGTTGTTCTGGCAAATGGAGATCTTGTAACCATGGGTGCCCATACAAGGGTGGAGGCATCGGGCTATGAACTTCACAAACTCATGGTTGGGTCCGAAGGAACACTTGGGATTGTTGTTGAAGCCACCCTTAAATTTGTTCCAATACCAAAATTCAGGTGCCTTGGTCTTGCCAATTTCGATAAACTTGAGCAGGCCGGAAACGCAATTTCCGAAATAATGGCGGGTGGGATTTCTCCTTCCATGCTTGAGCTCATGGATAATGTTGCCATCAAGGCTGTTAACAAAACCCTTAATCTCGGCATTCCCGATGTAGATGCCATACTGCTATACGAAGCAGACGGCATGGTAAAAGAAGCCGTGGACTTTGAAATAGATGCCATGCAGGAAATATGCAGAAATCACAATGGAACAGGCCTGACAAGAAGTTATAAACTGGAAGAAAGAACTAAACTGTTCATGGGACGCAAAAAACTCTTCCCTGCCCTTTCAAAATTCAGTGATGAACTTGCATGCACATCCCTTGCAGATGATATGGCAGTACCCTATTCAAAAATGGCTGAAATGGCAGATAAAATCCATAAAATTGCAGACCGTCACGATCTTGTAATGACCGCTTACGGCCATTGCGGTTCAGGATGCATGCATACAAAAATTCTCATGAATCCAACGAAAAAAGAACAATGGGTATCTGCTGAAAAAGCCGTTGCAGAGGTTTATGAATATGTACGTTCAGTTCATGGAACAACTTCAGCAGAACATGGAATCGGTATTTCCAAGGCAGGTTCATTCCACAGGGAAAAAGCTGATTCCTTACAGCTTATGAGAAATATCAAAAGGGCTTTTGATCCAAACAATATTTTAAATCCTGATAAACTTATGGATGCCCCTGATGAATGGGTTTCTGCAACAGATTTAAGGTATATGGCTTCCTGAGATAAAAATTTTTGTATAAAATAGAACGTAAATTAAATACGTCTATTTCTAAATTTATTGTGAGGCAAATCCGGATCTATCCGGATCAACCCCATGACCGACATATGGAGTGAACATTATGGAAAATCAGGTGATTGAATTAAAACATGCTGAGAAGTGGAAAGACACTTTAAACAAATGTATAAGATGCGGATACTGCTATGAGCACTGTCCCCTTATCAAATACACAGGATGGGAATCAGATGCGCCAAGGGCAAAGCTTATCATGATTTACGGCATGCTGTCAGGCAATCTTGAACCATCAAAATATATCGGAGAAAAACTTTTTTCATGCTTTTACTGCAAACGATGTGAAGCTGCCTGTTCTGCAGGAGTCCCCCTTACAGATGTTTTTTCCGATGTAAGAAAAGATTTTGTGGGAACTGAATTTGAAGCCACCGGCTCAACCGCTGTAACAGGAGAAAATTGTGTTCTCTGCCTTGCATGCGTCAGGGCATGCCCACACGAGGCCAGACTTCTTGTGGACGGAGAAGTTGTAACTGACATGGTTAAATGCCAGAGCTGCGGCATATGCGTTGATGTTTGTCCAAACAAATGCATCACAATCGAAAATGCCTATGGTACGGATTCTGACTCCTTAAACAGTGAAATTAAAGAATTTCTCGGCAAAAAAAATTCCAAAGCTATTGTGTTTGGCTGTAACTGGTCTTTTTATCCTGGACTTCAAACAGCTGAAATATCTGATTGCGCTCCCTGTGAATCAGAGCCTTCCCAGGAAGAGTATAAAATTCTGATAAACCTCTGCGGCGGCAGACTGTCAAAAACCCAGCTTATCGAACCACTGCTCAACGGTGCATGGGGCGTTCTCGTGGCCTGCTGTCCCGATGGCGATTGCGAGCATGACGGCAATATCAAGGCAAAGGCACAGGTGAAAATTCTACGCGATCTTTTTAAGGAAATGGAGATTAATCCTGATCGAATTCAACTTGTCCAGATAGCACATGGTGACAAAACAGGTTTCCAGGCTGCAATTGATGAATTTATGGAAAAAATCAACGAACTCGGACCAATGAAAGCTTAAACCCGGGCTTTTATAACGGCCATGAGGCCGAGCTGAACTGCGCTACTTTGCCTCTAAGAATCAAAGATTCTGACAAACATAAAAAGAGCATCAGTTACTCTGTAAAAAGTTAGCTCTTTCTTATAAACCGCCACGGCCGTAGCTATAAAAAGGAATAAAAATCATGGAAGTAAAAGTACCATATGGAAAAGACGGCGAGCAGAAAGTTTTAATCAGCGACAGTATGGAGGTTAATTTTTTAACTGCCAATGATGTTGCCATTGGTGACCAGGCTGATGTTATTAAAAATGCAGTTGCAGACCCCATTGAAAGTAAAAGCCTGGCAGATTTTCTCTCTGATGCAAAGGATGTTCTAATTATTGTAAATGATGCCACACGTCCCACACCGACAAAAAAAGTTTTAGATGTTATTTACACTGATCTTGAAAAAATTCCCGTAAAATTCATCATTGCAACCGGAGCCCACAGGGGACCTTCCCAGGAGGAATATATCCAGATATTCGGTGAATATTATGAAAAAATCAAAGATGATATCATTGTCCATGATGCAAAAAAATCCGAGGATATGGTGTTTCTCGGAAAATCCTCCAACGGCACTGAGATGTTTGTCAACAAGGCAGGGGTTGATGCCCATAAAATAATCATCATCGGCTCTGTTGAACCCCATTATTTTGCAGGCTATACAGGTGGAAGAAAGTCATTTTTGCCCGGCATTGCAGGCTTTAACACCATAGAGCAGAACCACAAACTTGCCCTTGTACCTGAAGCAAAGGCTCTGGCCCTTGAAGGCAATCCCGTACATGAAGATATGGAAGATGCTATCCAGACCGTGAAAAAAGAGATCTTTGCAATAATGACTGTCCTTGACAAAGACCATAAAATCTATGCGGTCACTGCAGGAGATATTCATGCATCATTTACTGAAGCCACAGTAAAGGCAAACGAGGTTTTTGCAGCTCCCATCAGGGAAAAAGCTGATATTGTTGTGTCTGTTGTAAAATTTCCAGGAGATATTGACCTTTACCAGGCACAGAAGGGAATCGACAATGCCAAACTTGCCTTAAAGGAAAACGGAATCATGATTCTCGTGGCAAAATGCAGGTGCGGTATCGGCGGCAAAGCATTTGCCGACCTGCTCGGGAGCAGCAGAACCCCCCAGGATGCACTGGATACCATAGAAAAGGGATATGTTTTAGGATATCACAAAGCAGCTAAAATGGCAGAAATAGGAAGATGGGCTGAAATGTGGGGTGTTACGGATGTTGAACCTGAAGTGATTTCAAAACTTTTTATAAAACCGTTTAATTCACTGCAGCAGGCCCTTGATGCAGCAGTTGGCATAAAGGGAATAAAAGCAAAAATCCTGTTTCTCATGGACGGGGGATTAACTGTCCCGATGGTGGAATAATCCCGGTTAATTCAATTTTTTTTGTCGTGACCATGATGATGGACATAGCATGAGATTGATCCGTATTTTATTGATTCAGTAACGGGTATTACAGACAATGTAATACCCGTTTTCAATTTAAATGGAACTTTTACTAACCGCAACCCATGTGTATGTCTCAATTTCCTGTTTTTTACTACAGAAATTAAAGGGATAAGGCGCTAATGGTTCGCAGAGCATTTATCAATTGTTCACGGAACCGGGTTGGGACATGATAACTATTTCATCAAGATCCGATGAAAGTTTTCTGACGGTTCTTACAAATTCATTCTGGAATCCATGGTTTTCCGCATTGGTAAACCCTGGAAAATCCATAAGTTCAAGTTTTTTTACAAGGTTAAGCAGGTCTAAAAGATAAGTTTCAGCAAGGGATTCCCATGCCTCAAGCCTGATCTTTCTGCTCTGATATTTTTGACCTGCCTGTTTTTGTCCTGCCTGTTTTTGACCTGCCTGGTCTGCTGTTTCCTTTTTTTCTGCACCATTCATCCCTGACATGTACAATTCTGTCCCATGCAGCGCTTTTTTCAGGTTTAAAGGATCTTCTTCCCTGATTCTTTTATTTAATACTCCGTATAAAAGCTGGAATAGCGCATCCACCCTGTTTGTTTTTATCAAAGTCGGGCTGTGGAAAAAAGAAAAATTTGTATCCACTGTAACATCTGCCTTTTCAAGGTACACAGTTTTTTCAAACCAGTTCAATGTATAGTTTATATAATCATTGCGCTGCCATTTCTCTTTT
>WFQS01000117.1 GCA_015486915.1 Desulfobacteraceae bacterium | reverse complement strand
ATTTTGAATTTTTCCATAAAAGATGTGGGGCCAAATTTTGTAATTCTTGCAGCCGGGGACAAAACCATGAAATTGAAACTTTACCAGGGGAATAAAGCCCGGCCAAAACCTGTTAGCACAGCAAAGTTAAATCCAAATAAGGGTAAGGCCCAGGCAAAAGCTTCCGCCCATGCAGGAAACAAAAAAATAAAGGCAAAAAGTCAAAAAGCTTCTAATAGAGTTAAAAACATTTTAAAACCGAAATCCGGCACCGGAACGGTTGCGGGACACAGGCTGCCTGTAAATACGAACAATTACAGAGGTAACAATATGAACGGAAACAGCATGAACAATAACACTTCTTTTGCCGATGCCATTAAAAAGGCAATGAAAGGGGTAAAAAATAGCAGTGTAAACAATAATGCGGCGCCAACAAAAGCTACAAATCCTTTTCTCGAAGCCATCAAAAGGGCTAAGGCGAAATGATAAAACATATATATTTAATAGTTAGAGTTTTTAATCCGATTTTTTAAAGCATATTCTTTCAAAACCAAGACTTACCACTGTGAATTTCTGCAGCCGCAGATTTTTATACCTTTTTTCAAGTTTTTTCCCGTAAGCTGATACCTGCTTTTCACCATCTGCTAACTGCCTTCCAATTTCGGGAATTTGTATCAATTCATCTTCTGACAATTGTTTTGCCTTTTCAGCAGTAATGCCGGCATTTTTCAATGTTTAACCGGGGTTGTTGCCTGCGGTTCTCGTAATGCTGCTTATGATGATTTTTGTACCGCTGTGACAACAGCAACTACAGGGACATTACCACTGTTGCTTGTGGACAGCGAGGATCAGATTGCCTTACGGTATCAAATGGAAGGATCATTCAAGCCATGGGATCCTCACCATATTACCCAGCGTGGTAACCGATGTGAGGATCTATTCTTTACTACAGCGTTTGTGGTCAGAGTGTATGCTTTTGTTGGGCTGTTGTTAAAGTTGTAGAACCTGCTTCTGCATGTAGCTTTAATCCGAGGGCTCCTATAATTTTAAGAATTGTATCAAATCCAGGATTACGTTCACCAGAAAGTGATTTGTAAAGACTCTCGCGAGATAAACCAGAATCACGTGCTACTTTAGACATGCCGTTAGCTCTGGCAATATCTCCTAATGCCTTTGCTATAAAGGCGGCATCATCTCCAGCTTCTTCAAAGCAAGCATCGAGATAAGCAGCCATTTCCTCGGGAGAACTAAGATGTTCAGCAACATCGTATATTGTGGTAATTGTTTTTGCCATGAAATCCTCCTATAAATTGCGTGCAAGGTCTAACGCCGTTTTAATGTCACTGGTTTGTGTGCGTTTAATACCACCAGCAAGCAAAATCACCAGTTCTTGTCCAACGTTTTTGAAATACACACGATAACCTGGACCATAATTTATACGCAATTCAGAAACACCTTCACCAACGGGCTTAACATCACCTGGATTCCCACCAGCCAATCGTTCTATTCTCACTAAAATACGAGCTTTTGCCTTAATATCACGTAAATTATTAAGCCATTTGACATAATGTTCAGTTTTGCGAATTATAACCATATGTGCATTGTAGCCAACAGGCTACTTATTGTCAATATTTTAAAGAAATATTTTGCAGGCGGAGATAAACAGTGCTGACGCATGAGATTTTTCATGATCTGCCAAGCCATGGGATCATCTGAAGGATTGTGATAGTTGGGATAAACCGACCAATGATAATCATGGTAAGGTCTGCATATCTGCGCTCAATCTCTGTTTCAGAACCTATGATAAATATTATATCGTTGTAAAGCAGGGTTAAAAATGCTGTCTTTACGGTAAGTGCATTTGTCCACCTGTAATCCCTGTTGTGAAAAACCCTGAAATATCTGTCCTCAATAAATCTGCATCAAGGCGCCATCTCGCCTTTCTAATAAACTAATTCTGCAGCGTCTCTGCCGTCATCCCTGTCATTTGGCTCAGGCAAAAGCATTTTATAAATACGTTCCACATAAAGGCTTTTCATAACAAGGTTGGGAATTTTTAAAATCACTTCAAGATAATCAGTGTCTCCTGCAATGGTTAAAAAACCGAAATAATATAGAAATGAAACAAGAAAAGTTTTATTTTTGGATCTGTCCGCAAGCATTTCTTTAATGCCGAAGCGTTTACTTATTTTTGATACAGTGACCCGGTATTCATTTTCCATGAGGTTCATCAAAAGGTCTCTTCCCTCTGGAATCCGGGCTACGTATTCAAGTTTTGATTCATCTGTTGCAAGATTATCATCAAGCATTTCTCTTGGGTATCTGCATGATTTTTCAAACTGTTTAAAAAAATATAAACAAAGGGTAGGGTTGTAAATTCTTTCATCAGTAGCATGGGAAAAAGTATAACCGTCATAATAGGTTTTCATTAAATGTACGGCTTCATTGATCTTTTCAGCTCTGTTAATGTTTTCTTCACCAAAGTCACAATTATTAACTATATCTTTAATCACAGTTGTAACTTCATGCTGAGTAAATCCACAGAGATTATTAAATTCAGGCTCAAAATAGATATTCTCCGCAATATTATATCCGCTTGTAATATCGCTCATCACCACCGGTGAAACACCTGTTATAAAAACACGGTCAAACATGGAGCCGGAAGTTGAGGCTTTTACAGCCTTAAAAAAAGTTCTTAAAGGGCCTTCATCGTGCACAAGAGCTTTATATCTGTTTTCTTCGCTTTGTACTCCCATCATGACGGTATTGGCAAAGTTATCATATTCATCAATGAGAAGATATACAGGATATGGGGTCATACGGACTGAACTCACCAGAGATTTTAAAGAGTAAAGGGCATCATCATAGTTAATTTTTATTTCAGGTAATTCAAACCCCTTGTATGTATAAAAAGAATAAAAATCTTCAATACAGCCATTAATATGATTAAACAGAGCCTGTTT
>WFQS01000116.1 GCA_015486915.1 Desulfobacteraceae bacterium | reverse complement strand
GTTTTTCACTGATCTCTATGAGGGAATCAAAATTGGCTTGGTAGGCATACTTGTAACAATTATTGCTCTTGCCGTAAATTTTATTCCCGTTGCTGGCCAGTTGCTGGTACTTGTATTATATATTTTTTATTCTGCCCTGATGTTTATTGATTATCCTGCTTCCAACAGACATTGGACATTGAAGAAAAAAATAAACTGGACACTTCTCCATTACGGCATTTCTGTCAGGATAGGATTTCTGCCTGCTGTAATCAGTATGATTCCTGTTATAAATATCATTTTCATAGCAATATGTTTTCCTTTGTTTACAGTTCATACCACATTGAATTTTATCGATGTCGAGAATGTAAATAACAATAGCCAATAAATATGGCTTTTATTTTGCATGCATGAAAATTTATCTTGCAAAATTGATTAAAAGCTGTTTAATTCATTTTTTAATAATTAAACAGCTAATTTGTAACCATAATATAATTATAATTAAGAAAGAAATTTAAAGGAGAAGTCATGGATTTTAAATTGTCAACTGAACTTGAAATGTTAAGAAAAGCGGTAAAGGAATTTGCAACAAAAAAGATCGCTCCAAATGCTGATGAATGGGATGAAAATCATTATTTTCCGTATAAGGAAGTGATGAAACCAATGGGAGAGCTTGGTTTTTTCGGTACTGTAATTCCTGAAGAATACGGTGGGGAAGATATGGGCTGGGTAGCTGCAATGATTGTCACCGAGGAGATTGCAAAGGCTTCATCTTCCTTAAGGGTTCAGGTAAACATGCAGGTACTTGGATGTGCTTTTACCATTTTTAAATACGGAACCGAAGAGGCAAAAAAGAAATACATCGAAAAACTCTGCACAGCAGAGTATGTCGGAGGTTTCGGGATCACGGAATCCGATGCAGGTTCCGATGTCATGGCCATGTCAACCGTTGCAGAGGACAAGGGAGATTACTACCTGTTAAATGGTTCCAAAACCTGGATATCAAATGTAACCGTTGCAGATGCTCTGATCTGCTATGCCTATACTGACAAATCAAAGGGAAGCAAGGGGCTTTCAGCCTTTGTTATTGAACCTAAAAATTTTGAAGGCATCAAAACATCAAATCTTGATAAACTTGGTTCCCATTCTTCACCAACCGGAGAATTATTTCTTGATAATGTAAAGGTTCCAAAGGAAAATCTTCTTGGAAAACCCGGAGACGGTGCAAAAATAGTTTTCAGTTCCCTTAACCATACAAGGCTTTCCGCTGCAGCAGGTGCAGTTGGCCTTGCCCAGGCATGCTTTGATGTTGCCGTGAAATACTGCGGGGAAAGAAAACAGTTTGGCAAACCCATCGGCCAGTTCCAGATGAACCAGGATATGATCGCCCAGATGGCAACGGAAATAGAGGCTGCACGTCTTCTTGTCTACAAGGCTGCATGGGTCAAGGATCAGGGACAACTGAACAATGGCCTTGATGTTGCCCAGGCAAAATATTTTGCAGGTGAAACAGTGACAAAATGTTCAAATTTTGCCTTAAGGCTTCTTGGAGCATATGGATATTCAACTGAATACCCCGTTGCAAGATTTTACAGGGATGCCCCAACCTATACAATGGTAGAGGGCTCTGCAAATATCTGTAAATGGATCATTGCTTTAGATAAGCTTGGTATAAGAAAAGCCAACAGATAAAATCAGGATGAAGAAATATGTCAAATTCTTTTATTGTATTTATATCAGGAATTACAGGGGTTTTTTGCGGTATGGCCTTACTTTACATCGCAATCAGGATCACCTCATTTGTCACAGATAAAATTGAGATGGCAAAGGAGGCAAAGAAATAATGCTGAATAATTTTGCGATATTTAAAACAACGGGATTCCTCTATGTTACGCCTGGAATGGTGGTAATGTGGATCATCGGGCTTACCCTTATTTATCTTGCCATTGCAAAGGACTATGAACCACTGTTGCTTCTTCCAATTGGTTTTGGAATACTGCTTGCCAATCTGCCCCTTGCAGGGCTTATGAATCCGGGAGAAGGCCTGTTGTGGCGGTTTTACCACTATGGAATTCAATGGGAAATTATCCCGCCCTTGATTTTTTTAGGACTTGGGGCTTTAACGGATTTTGCGCCTCTTCTTGCAAATCCAAGACTGATTTTTCTCGGGGCAGGTGCCCAGGCAGGTGTTTATATAACATTTTTTATCGCCCAGGCCATTGGTTTTACTTTACCAGAAGCTGCCACCATAGGAATTATCGGAGGTGCTGACGGACCAACCACTATTTTTCTTGCAACAAAACTTGCACCACAGCTGCTTGGAACCTGTGCTGTGGCAGCTTACTCATATATGGCCTTAGTGCCGATTATCCAGCCGCCAATCATGCGTCTTATGACCACTGATAAAGAGCGCAAAATACGTATGAAAAAAACAAGAAAGGTAACAAAACTTGAGAAACTGTTATTTCCAATTGTTTCAACATTTGTTATTATTCTTCTTGTACCTGCTGCAGCTCCGCTTATTGCAATGCTGATGTTAGGCAATCTTTTCAGGGAAGCAGGTGTGGTGGAAAGGCTCAGCAAAGCAGCCCAGAACGAATTGATGAATATAGTTACGATTTTTCTCGGACTGCCCGTGGGAGCCACCATGAATGCCGAGACTTTTCTCCAGCCCAAGGTGATTTACATATTTATACTTGGCCTTTTTGCATTTATGGTAAGCACTGCAACAGGCATACTTCTCGCTAAAATAATGAATATCTTTTCAAAGAGAAAAATAAACCCTCTTCTTGGCGCTGCAGGAGTATCTGCAGTTCCAATGGCTGCAAGGGTTGTCCACAAGGTGGGAACCGAAGCAGATAAAAAGAATTATCTAATCATGTATGCAATGGGTCCCAATGTGGCAGGTGTTATCGGAACGGTCATTGCTGCAGGAATTTTTCTCACGCTGCTTTCCTGATCTGACGCTGCTTTCCTGATTTGGAGAAAACCCATTTTGTCGGAGGAAGACCTGATTCTTCGGATTTTTTTAAATGAATTACGCATAAGATCCGGATTCCATGTAACATAGAATCCGGATCTTTTTTTATATAAGAAATTCTCGTTAAATTCCTTTACATCATCGGGTGTCAGGGATTCAGGGTTTTTTCCCCATACGCCTGTTGAGTCTCGCAGACCTGCCGGGCATGTGTTTGAATTCCGGAATAATAAAGTTCAACCGCCCTTGCAGCTTCAGCCCGCTGCTGCTCACTTTGCTTTTTCTCTTTGAGTTCTTCAATAAAAAAACCAAGGGTTTCAGCCTCTCCAAGGCCTTCCAAACCATTTGAATTTATTATTTCCAAAACTGTCATTATTGCGGTATTATCTTGTCGCTGGGTCATTCTTT
>WFQS01000115.1 GCA_015486915.1 Desulfobacteraceae bacterium | reverse complement strand
GACCTGTTGCCTCTGGTCTTTAATCGTATCCATGGTCATCAGAACAAATATGGGCATAAGAACCATGAAAATTCCTGCAATAATCCACGGGGAAACAGAAGGTAAAATATGTTTTTCTGATTTTTTATTCATTTAAATATATAAGGATCGAAAATTTTTAGTAATATATTAAATTTAAGGGCATAAACCGTAATATATAGTTAACATCACGGAAGCAACAAACATACCACTATATGTGATTTTTTTCATAACGGCCATGAGATTGATCGGGCTTTGCCTGGATATACCTCAAAGGATCTCTGACTCTTTAAGCAGAACCGCAGCATAAATAAAGACAGATTTCATGGCAGTTTTTATAAGAAACTCCCGTAAAGTTTCTTTTAGTATAAGAGTTTCATGTTTTGTTGAGAGGCCGTCTGAGAGTCTCCAGCTCGGCCTCATGGCCGTTATGCAGGATGCTTTACACTAATATGCATTTTTCATGTAATCTGCGTTTCGATTCTCAACTTTAAAGTCCTGTTATGTCATTTTCAAAATATTTTAATATTAATATTTTTCATGAGTATTTTATACCCATATGGATATAGCATATTGTATAGATAATATCCATTTATCATTTATATCCATAGTTAGAAGTTTTATTAATTATTGACATTATTTATTTATAATCCAAAGAGTTATCATAAATATCAGAAGTGTGGCACACTGGTTGCAAAGTTTTTTGACATATTGTTCAGGACGTCGCGGCCCTGTTTTAAATGAGGAATTCAAAAGTATTTATGGAATTTAATTAATTATTATTAAAGGAGTTAGTTATGAAACAAAAAAATTTTACATTTACACTGGTTCTCGCTGTACTCGTCATTACTTCTACATCCTATGCATGGGGTTTCTGTGGATATTTTCAGGAAGATCCTGACAGAGTGTATACCTGTGATCCCGATGCTCAGAATCAGGGATATCAGGGACATTCAAGAGGGTATCACGGTATGATTTATGGTTGTTATGGAATGAGACAGGCAAACCGCGGCATGGGAATATATTCCTGGCTCACAACTGACCAGCAAAATAAACTCAATACTCTCCGCCAGAAATTTATTGATGAAACAGCTGCTACAAGGGTAAAATTGATGAAAGAACAGCAGATACTCAGGAATGAAATGACATCATCCGTGCCTGACAGAAATAAAATAAAGCTGCTTGTTAAGAAAATTTCAGGGTTAAGGGAAACATTGATGGAAAAACGCATTGATTTCAGGCTTGATGTCTGTAAAATAGCTCCTCTCATAGGCAAGACGAACAGAAATCACGGCTATCGCGGCAGAATGTACAAGAAGGGTATGGCAAGAGCTTTTTAATGCCCATGGGGCCAGTTTAAAAACTCTCATACGGTCTCAAAGAATCAAAGAGTCTGATAAAAATAACAGGCCGATTTGGATTTATTCCGAATCGGTCTTAAACATATTTTGAATTGCCATCATTCCATTAATGAGGTATACAAATAGAGGTATTTAATTTATAAGTAGTTGGTTCTTGATTTTTGTTCAGGATGCGGCCCTGGGAAAAACCGACTTCAGTTTTATGGCTTTTGTGATATCGGGCCCTGGAGGCCGGAAACAAAAGTTCAGACGCTTGTGTTCAGAATTTACAAGGTGGGGGAGGGTATTAAATGATTGTAACGTTTCTTGCAGCTGCTGGTGTGTTGATGATTATTGTAGGACTGTGGTTTGGTATTTATTATTTTTTAACGCCCCATGTTAAAGAACCCGACGGAATGTCCCATGTTACAGGAACATGCGGTGACACTATGGAACTTCGTATTAAATTTAAAAATAATAAAGTGGAAGATATCTCCGAATGGACAGACGGGTGTCTTTTCAGTGTAAACTGTCTCCATGCCGCTGCAAACCTTGCCAGGGGAAAGACCCCCGATGAAGCTCTTGATATTGACTATCAGAAAATTCAAAAAGCGATCGGAGGGCTTCCAAAAGATCATATACACTGCGCCACCCTTGCTGCCGCCACATTAAATGAAGCGGTCAGCAACTATATGAAGAAATTAAGCAGTGGCAAAGAATCCATACCAGATGTGTCTCGCATAGATAAGGGACCTGCATCAAGGCAGAATAAAACTGATATCAAGGCGGCCTGATACAATTTTCATTTAACGGCCATGGCTAAATGTTGTCTGCATACCTTTCTGCCACAAAAGTTCCGCTTTTTCCTCCTGATTTTGTTTTAAGATGAATATCGGAAATAACCATGCCTCTGTCATATGACTTGCACATGTCATAGATGGTTAAAGCTGCTATGGAAACAGCGGTAAGGGCTTCCATTTCAACGCCTGTTCTTGCCTTAAGGGATGCCTCTGCTTCAATTAATATGGAGTTGTTTTCATGATCAGGGAAAAAATCCACACTTGCATGTGTAATATTAAGCGGGTGGCACATGGGTATGAGATCAGATGTCTTTTTTGCAGCCATGACCCCGGCTATCCTTGCAGCTTCAAGCACATTTCCCTTTTTTATGGTGCTTGAGGTTATTTTTTCAAGGGTGGATTGTTTCATTTCAACTTTTCCGCAGGCTGTTGCAACACGCTTTGTGATATCCTTTTCAGCCACGTCAACCATTCTGACTCTGCCTTCCTCGTCAAGATGTGTAAAATCAGTCATTATTATTTTCTTCTTTATTTTATAAATTGTTTTTTTGAGGTTATTTCTGTTTTTATTGTGTTTAAGGTATAGGTTAAGGTCTCAATTACATTATCCCTGATATCTCCTGCAACAACTATATACATGACATCTTCGCCAACTTCCAGCGCTTTGTTTTCAATAATTTCAACCTGGACATCGAGAATCCCCTTTTTTTCCTTTTGTGAATCAATTAATTTTTTCAGTTTTTCATGGTCAACTGTGATGGAAAGCCCAGTTACTTCCTGCCCTTCCCTTGTGGTCTGTCTTACAACACCGTTATGGCAGAGAATCATCCCGACTTTATGATAATCGGGATTTGCTTTTATTTTTTTTATCATGGCTTCAATACTCATGATTTCTCCTTTAAGTTCTGTTTTTAATTTTCAGCATGCTGCCGGCTGTCTAAAATTTTTATTACCTCATGGCCGTTAGAGGATAATGTCATGCCGGCATCGGCAACTCTTTTTACCTGATCCATATGATGGGATACAAGTACAATGGTACAATTTCCTTTTAATTCAACAATAAGGTCTTCAATCATCCTGCCTGCTTTTTCATCAAGGGAAGAGGTGGGTTCATCCAGCAGAAGCACATGGGGATCAAGTATAAGCGCTCTTGCAATACAGAGCCTCTGCTGCTGTCCACCTGACAGAATGCCAGCATTTTTATTTAACCTGTCCTTCACCTCATTCCACAAAAATGCTTTTTTTAATGCATTTTCAATCCTTGCCGGCGCATCTTGTTTTTTATGTTCTCCCATTAGTTTCAATGGAAAGGCAATATTGTTATAAATGCTCATTGGCAGGGGGTTCGGAACCTGGAAAACCATTCCCACCTGCCTTCTTAAAAGGGAAATAGAATAGTTCTCATCGTATATGTTTTGGAATTTCTTATTAAATCTTATTTCAATTTTTCCCGCAGCCTTTGCTCCGTCAATGCTTTCCCATAATCTGTTAAGTGTTGTAAGAAAGCTTGATTTGCCCTGACCCGACGGCCCTGTCACAGCTGTGATTGTATTTTCCATTATGTCGGTATTGATATTTTTCAATACCATATGGGTATTATACTGAAAAGAAAGATTCCGGATTCTTATTTTTATATGTTCTTTTAAATGCATATGGTGATTCAATTCTGGCTTTTTGGGTAGTGTATAATATCTTGTGTAAAATTGTCAGGAAATTGAAAACCGGAAATGTCCGATCGGTTGTCTGAAAATCCAGCCGGTGTGGTTGAATTTAAACAGCACTTTTTATATTTTTTTCCGCTGCCACAGGGGCAGGGATCAGCTTTCATCGCATCTTCCCCGGCAGGTACTAAATCCAGGATTGTGTCCGTGCATTTGCACTTTGGCAGCAGACAGAACTGATCAATTATTATGTACTTTTTCCCCTTTATATTGACCAGAATCCGGTCACCATACGGCAAAATACCATTGTAAGCATACATCAACCCGTTCATCTCCACTTCATCGTAGTCAAAATAGCCCTCTATTTCATTGATATCCGCTGCTTTTGTAATTTTATTTTTATAGGCAAAATG
>WFQS01000114.1 GCA_015486915.1 Desulfobacteraceae bacterium | reverse complement strand
CCATCCCAGTCAAAATCAAGAATTTTCAATTTTACGCCCATCCTGTTAGCCATTTCCTGGGCAAAATCAACCATGGAACCTGTATGTTTTCCATTTTTATCAACAAAGGCAAATGGTGCCACGCCGGATTGAACTGCGACCCTTAGTTCTCCCCTGTTAACAATGTCCGTTAATGTCCCTGCCATGGCAATCCCTGTAAAAAATACAGATAGGATCAAAGCCAGCAAAACGATTAGAATTTTACCTGATTTCATTTTGTCTCCTTAAAATTAGTTACTCCGGTTAATAAAACTGCCATGAGGCATGGTCTGAACTGCGTTACTATGCCTCACAGACTGCCTCCCAATAAATATAGAAACTCTTGTTCTTAAAGGAACTCAGCAGGAGTTTCATATAAAAAAAATATAAAGATGAAAAATAATACCTTGGTCAATATATTGTGTCCATATATCATTTTCATCTTAACAATGGCTTTCATATCAATTAAAAAACCTGTGTTTCCTCGGAACTTGTGATACCCCTTTCTCTCAGGCGATCCATGAATTTCCCATAGGGGATATCTCTTGTCGGGGACAATAAACCCCTTTGACTTATTTCCCCGTCTGCAATCATCATAGCTGCAATGCTCGCAGGATATCCAACCCCCTGGCTCATTGCCATAAGACCTGTATCAAGGTTCCTTTTAATCAGCAACCTGCTGATAATACGCGTATTTTTCCCGTCTTTAATTCCTTCAAAAATATTCAGCATGGCAACAAGATCTCTTTCATCATCTTCATATTCAAGTTCAGGCCCCATGAGTTTATCAAGAAACTCCATTGGAGAAACTTCGCATGGAAGTCCTTGCACAGGATCAGTGCTTAAAAAACCAAGCTTTTTCAATGGATTCCAGAAAGAACTCCAGCCAGGCCACCTAAGGGAATATCTCCCGGTTTGCTTAATGGTTCCGGTGACCTTAAGCAGGTCAGTGAAAAATACCGCATCCCCGTTTGGGATTGCTTCAAGTTTCCCAAGACCGGGAAAATCTATATAATGAATATTTTTTTCATCATGCTGCTCCATTGCAGGAATGTCAACGATTTTTCCATCTTTTATCAAAGAAGCATCCCTCATGGTTGAACTTAACACCCCGTTCCATGTCCATGAAACTTTATAATTAATGGGATTTGTGCAGGCTTTGCTGTCCGGAAAACCACCGCAATATGATTTTATCACATGGACTTCGTCAAGTTCCTCAATCGCATGGCCATAAATAATAAGGTCAATCCCGGGGTCAAGGCCGCACTCAGGCATGATTGAAATCCCTGCTTTTTTTGCTTCCCTGTCAAGGTCAGTATCCCCTCCATGGGCATAATTGCTGTTCACAATACTCGTAGCTGTGGATAGAGAAGCCTTATATACATTTTCTAAAAAAAATCTTGGTAAAAGGTCCACCACAACATCAACTTTTTTAAAGACCTCTTCAAGTTCATTAGTACTGCCTGCATCAATTTTAATCTTTGTAATCTTTTTCATATCGGCAAATTGTTCGATTTTATGAAGATCATCAAAGTTCATATCAGCACAGATCACCTCTTCAACGTTTTTCTGCATACTAAGATCGTATACAGCCGTCCGGCCCTGGATTCCGCATCCACCAAGCACTACAGCTCTCATTTTATCAATCTCCGGTTTGAACCCCTTGGGAAAATGCCCCATTTAAAAAAAATTGAACATCATGCAAAAGGTTTCTTTGTCTATGGCAAAATAAAACTAAATTTGTCACAATTTTTGATTCTTTGAGGCAGATCCGGGCAAATCCGAGTCTGCCTCATTAGAAGTTTACATTAAAAATGTAATAATACAAAATTTTTCATGCTGCAAAGAAAATTTTTTAAAATTAAAAAATAAATACAACTTCAACATACGGGGTAAGATCAGATGATAAAGAATTTTTAAACATTTTTCACAGAATATTAATCTTAACTTTAAACGTATTTATACGTAATGAAAAAATATTCCTTGTATAATCTTATAAATTAGCGTAAAAGTACTGATTCTGATATTCAGACTGAGATGTTTTTCATATGAAACTCATGTAAATTTCTTTTTAAAATAAGAGTTTATATATTTATTGAGAAGCTGTATGAGAGCGTCCAGACCCGTCTCATGGCGGTTTTTATAAGAAAGAGCTCATTTTTGATACAGTAACTGATGCTCTTTTTATTTCCGTCAAAATCTTTGATTTATTGAGGCATAGTAACGCAGTTCAGACCCGCCTCATGGCGGTTATATTAAGTGTTATTTATATTTTATGTCCAAGTACTTGTTTTTTTGTACTTGTTTTTTTATTTTAAGGAATTTTATGTCCAAAAAGAATTTGCCCCTCACCGGGTTTGATGAAATGAATTTAAGCCTCCCTGTATTTTCAGCATTACAGGATGTTGGCTACGACACTCCCACCCCAATCCAGGCCGCGGTCATTCCACATATGATCAAAAAAAGAGATCTGCTTGCCCAGGCCAGGACAGGTACCGGGAAAACCGCTGCATTTGCGCTGCCCCTGCTGTCCAGAATCAACCTCAGCAATAAACGTCCCCAGGTCCTCGTGCTCACACCCACAAGGGAACTTGCCATCCAGGTGGGCAGTTTTTTCAAGGCATACGGTGCAAGAATGAAAGGCCTCAATGTGTTGTCCGTGTATGGGGGACAGAGTTATACCATTCAATTAAACCAGCTTCGACGCGGAGCTCACGTTGTGGTGGGAACACCGGGACGTCTAATGGATCACATGCGGAAAAAAACTGTTTCATTTGAGAATCTGTCATGCGTTGTCATAGATGAGGCAGATGAAATGCTTCACATGGGCTTTATTGATGATGTCGAATGGATACTTGAAAAAACTCCCGATAATTCACAGACTGCTCTTTTTTCTGCTACCATGCCAAAACCTATCCGGAGAATTGCACAGAAATATCTTACAAAACCCGAGGAAATAATAATAGAACCTGACAATAAAGAACTTGACACAATTTGTCAAAAATACTGGATGGTCAGGGGAGTAAGAAAGAATCAGGCATTGACAAGGATATTATCTGCTGTGTCTTTTGACGGGGTGATTGTTTTTGTAAGGACTAAAACATCCACTCTTGAGGTGGCAAAAACCCTTGAGGATCAGGGATTTAAAGCAGAAGCCCTGAACGGGGATCTTGCCCAGAATGCCAGGGAACGAACCATTAACCGATTAAAAAACGGTAATATTGACATCCTTGTTGCAACGGATGTGGCGGCCAGGGGCCTTGATGTTGACAGGATCTCCCATGTAATAAATTATGACATGCCACCAAAGGTTGAACCGTATATTCACAGAATAGGCAGGACCGGCAGAGCAGGCAGGACAGGAGAAGCCATTCTTTTTGTGGGCAGAAATGAACGTTATCTGCTTAAAGCCATAGAGAGAAAAACAAAAAATAAAATAAAAGAGATACCCCTGCCCTCCAACGGTGAAATAAATAAGAAAAAAATTGCTGATTTTAAAAGAAATATTGAGAAAACTCTTCAATCAAACGATGTAAGTGTGTTTCAAAATTTCATCGAAGCCTATACCGAAGAAGAAAAAATTCCCCTTGCTAAGGTTGCAGCAGCCCTTGCAAAAATGGTTCACGGAAACACCCCTTTTCTCCTGCCGATCCACAAGCCTTCAAAAAAAGCAAGGCTGAGACAAGCTCCTGACAGCTTGCGTAAAAGAACAGACGTCCGTGACAGGAAAATACCCGGCAGAAAAAAATCAGCCATTAAAGAGCCTTTTGCAAAAAAGATGGAAGAACAGATTTCCGGGCATGAAAAAGAAAATAAATTT
>WFQS01000113.1 GCA_015486915.1 Desulfobacteraceae bacterium | reverse complement strand
GGACGATCTGGACAATGGCGCCAACGGCAGACCGGGTATTTTCCTGCATTGTTTCTATTGTTTCGCTTATTGTATGTGTGGCCCCGGATGTCTGCCGGGCAAGTTCCTTTACTTCATTGGCTACAACTGCAAAGCCTCTTCCCGCTTCTCCTGCTCCTGCAGCTTCAATTGCAGCATTAAGGGACAAAAGATTGGTCTGGGAAGCTATCCCCTGAATCAGATCAACAATCTTGCCTATTTCCTTTGCAGAAACTCCGAGTTTATTGATAACTTCAGAGGCAATAACCGCCTGCTTGGCAGCATCCTGCGTAACAGATGCACCGGTATTTGAACTTTTTGAAACTTCATTTAAAGATGTGTACATCTGCTCAATGGATGAAGCGATGGTATCAATGGACATGGATAACTCAACAACATTTCCACCTGCTTCCTCCATATTGGATGATACTGTATTTGAAAAAGAAGCAACGGATTCCGCCTGGCTGCTGACCTCAACTGCCGCCGTAGCAATGCTCTTAATATTACCTGCTATATTTGTTGTATTATCAGTAAGTTGAGAAGACATAACACCTGTTTCTTCAGACCATTTAGTAATCACATCTGAAATATTTTTTAAACTGACTGAAGAAGCAGCAACACCATTGGCCATATCTAAAATATCTGAGATCAATATACGAAAATTTGACGCCATTTTTGTCATTGATTTTACCATTGTTCCTATTTCATCATAGCTTTTATATTCAATTGATGCATTTAAATCTCCGGAACCCATTTTTTCTGCAAATCGTGTACATTCTGTAATGGGATTTATTACAAAGCATCCAAGTATAAACCATATACCAGCAACAAGGATTGCAAGAGACACAAAACCTACAGCAATGAGAAAATTCCGTAAAGAAGTTGCCGAAGCTGTCAGTTCCTCAAGGTTCACTCCTGCTCCAATGATCCATCCCGTTGTTTTAATCTGCTTAAATGCAAGTACTTTGGTTTTGCCCTGCCACTTATACCTTATAAATCCTGATTTTTCCTGTAGCAGTCTTTTCCCAAAGTCAAATTTTCTTACATTTAAATTCATTATATATTTTTTGACAGGATGGGACAGAATTAAGCCTTTGTCTGTTCCAAGATAGGCATATCCGGTATTTCCCTCCTTAAACTTTGTAATGAATTTTCCGGAAATCCAGTTAATATCCACAACAGCACAAAGGGCACCTGAAACAATTTTATTTAAATACACGGGATAAGATATTATAAAAACAGGATGCCCTGTTTTTTTATCTTTAAAAGGATCGGTAATTGATGATTTACCTTTTATAGCTTTTTTAAAATACTCTTTTTCAGACACATCAGCATTTTCAGGCAGGGTCTTGGCACTTGAAGAGACCACCTTTCCCATTAGATCGGTTAAAAATATCCGTTCAAAATAAGGTCTTTTCTTTACATAATCAGCAAGCCTTAAACTGCCATCTTCTCTTAAGCCCCAGTACTTGGTAGCCTCCCTGATAATTTTATATTTTGTAAGCTGGTCAAGTTCTGCTATCTCATTTTTCATCCAGTCATCCAATCTGACCGCGATAAAATCAACCCTGTCCACGAGATGTTCCTTTGCCATTTTTATAATGGTTTTTTTGCTTATATTATAAGCCAGCATAATTGATACAAACGTACCTGCAATAATTAACACTATAATGGGAAAAAGAATCTTGGATTTAAGCTTTAATTTCATAATAGTCTCCTTTTGTATTCTGGTATATTACGTAATTATTCAAGAATCAAGGTTCCAAGTAAGTTCTCGTCTTAAAAGTTCCAATGCTGCTGCTGCAAATATTTTTTTATTCATTGACCGTTCCGCAAAGGGAAAAAAATATCGTTTTGCCCTGGCAGAATCAGGTCCTGCTATTCCTATACACACTGTTCCCACGGGTTTGTCAATTGTTCCACCGCCAGGTCCTGCTATTCCCGATGTGGATATCCCATAGCTTGCATTAGAGATTTTTTTTGCACCCATTGCCATCTGCATTGCAGTTTCCTCATGAACAGCTCCGTTTTTGATAATAGTATCTTTTTTTACACCGAGAACATTAATTTTTGCTTCATTGGAGTAAGTCACACCGGAGAAAAGAAAATAATCGGAACTTCCCGGAACATTGGTGAGCATATCTGCGATAAGACCTCCTGTACAGCTTTCAGCAACTGCAATTGTTACTTTTTTTGAAGCAAGCAGCCTTCCGACCTCCTCTTCCATTGAAAGCCCTTCAGCAGAAACAAGCCGCCTGCCAAGTTTTGATATTATCCAGTTTTTTGCCTCTTTCATTTTTAAGGTCATGGCGTTTTCCTTAGCTGCTGCAGTCTGACAGAAAAATTTTACCTCTATTAAAGGAAAATCAGCCCTGAAGCCAAGAGTTAATCCTGAAAATTTTTCATTAAAAGCCCTAAGCCGCAGATTAACT
>WFQS01000112.1 GCA_015486915.1 Desulfobacteraceae bacterium | reverse complement strand
ATCCTGCCCGAAGGAGATATCCTGATATCATTGCGATAGGTGATCCCGTTTATTTTAATTTTTCCAAAATGATATTCTTTAATAATCACAAATATAATTACCTGGTATAAACCATAAACCACCGGACATATCAACAATCCCTTAAGGTTAAGGGCATTTTGATGGTTATGTCCGGTGGTTTTTGTTATGATAAGGTTCTTTTCTTAAATAGTTGAAACTTAGGATCGGAGATGAAATAAGCTGAACAGAAATAGCGCAGAATTCCGGCCCATGTACAAGGCGCATTAAAGGTTGCATACTCAACGTATTCGGCCTTTGATGCAACGAAGTAGATGGGCCGGAAGACAAGCAATCTCGTTCAACTTATAAAATTTTCGATCCTTATCTTACAGGGTGTAACTCAACACGCCTGTTAAGAGCGCGTCCCTGTGGCGTTTTGTTTGTGGCAACAGGTTTTGAAAAACCAAAGCCCACAGTTGAAAGGCGGCCGGCATCAATACCATGAGCCACAAGATAGAGTTTTACAGCTTCAGCTCTTTTTTGTGACAATATCTTATTGTACTTTGCCGATCCGACATTGTCAGTATGACCCTGGATAATAATTTTCATGGATGGATTTTTTTCAAGTACTGTAACACTTTCGTTAATTTCATTCAATGAGTCAGGTTTTATTTCATATTTGTCTGTATCAAAAAGAACATTTGAAAGAGTCCAGCAACCCCTTATGTTTACAGGAGCACCGGTTGGAGTGTCAGGACAATTATCCATATAATCATAAACACCGTCATGATCTGAGTCAAATGGACACCCATTGGCATCTACTGAAACATTTTCAGGAGTGTTTGGACATTTATCCATATAATCATAAACACCGTCATTATCACTGTCTTTATAAACTTTTTTTGGAGCAGGCCTGCTTTTCATGGAAAGAAAAACATCGTCAACATATTTTGCCATTCCAGCACTTGTGAGAAGGTCTCCGGCATTGGCAAAAAAACCGCATCCGCCTTTTTCAGCCATTTTCTTCATAAAAGCGGCACCTTTTGCATTATTACCGACAAGAACAGGATAAACACAAAGAGAGGAACCAAATTTTGTCTTTAAAGCTTTAACCGCATCAAGCGATTTTTGATATGCCGATGCCATGCCCTTTGCATCGGTGATAATAATAAGTGCTTTTGTTCCTGAAAGAGAAGAAAAATCATCCTCTGCTGCGTTCAGTGCTGTGGCAAGCGGGCTTGCACCCCATGCGGCATTGATAGTATCTAATTGTTTTGCAAATTGATCAGTGGAATATGTATCCATGCCGTAGAGCAGAGGGCCTGCATCTGATGTTTTTCCGCAGTGTCCGAAAAGCCTTAAGCCACCGGTCTGATCCAGTTCAGGAAGGGTCAGATTTATACGCTTGACAACAGTTTTTGCAATGGCAAATTTTTGAACACCCTTGTAATTTCCATTCATTGAACCTGAAGCATCAAGTATAACGAGAAAATTATCAGCGGCTGAAGCATACTGATTTGCATTAAATTCATGGGGTGTAAATGCCGGCATGGTCTCAACCGGCATATTTGCTGCACATCCCCATACAAATAACGCCATGAATAAAGAAATAACAATTCCCATAAAAGATTTTTTCATTTGGGTTTCTCCTTTTGTCAGTGTTTGAATTTATTTATACTTTAATTTTATATTTACAGCCCTTTTCAGGACATTTCAGGAACCTGCCGTCTTTTTTTGTTTCTTTTTCAATCAGATAGGTAGAACCGCATTCAGGGCATTTTTGATTCACCGGTTTGTCCCAGCTTGCAAAGGTGCATTCAGGATATCTGCTGCAGCCGAAAAAAGTTTTCCCGCGCCTTGATTTTTTTTCCATAATCATACCGGAACAATTTTCTACAGGACATTTTATACCAGTTTCCTTTGCTTGTCCACCTCCGTTTAAAGATTCTGTATATTTACATTCAGGATATCCTGTACAGGCAAGAAATTCACCGAATCGTCCCTCTTTTTTTACCATGGGTCTGCCGCACTTAACACAGTCTTTTATTTTTGTGTTATCAATTTTTGTCTCATTTATTATTATACAACCCTTTTCATCCCGTGTATAATTACTTGAAAAAGTACAGTCAGGATAACCTGTGCAGGCAATGAAATGTCCGTTTTTCCCCATTTTTATGTTTAAAGGCCTGCCACATAAAGGACATTTAATACCGGTTTCAATACCCACTCCTTTTACACTGAGCATATTCTTTTGGGCGGATTCTAATTTCTCCTTGAATGATGAATAAAATTCATTAAGAACATCAAGGGCTTTTTTTGTTCCGTTTTCAATATTGTCAAGACGGTTTTCCATGTCTGCTGTAAAAGCCGTATCAAGGATGTCGGGAAATGAAGAGACAAGAAGGTCGTTCACAATAAACCCGAGCTCATTGGGTATGAAATACCTTTTTACAAGATCAACATACCCTTTATCCCTTATCGTGGAAAGAATGGCAGCATAGGTACTGGGTCTCCCGATACCTTTTTCTTCAAGTTCCTTAACAAGGGATGCCTCGGAAAACCTAGGCGGCGGCTTTGTAAAATGCTGTAGAGGAATAATCTTTTTTTTCTCAAGTTTCATACCGGGTTCAAGGTCAGGCAGAGTCTGCTTTTTCCCATTTTCCCCGTTTTTATCAATTTTATCTGCTCTTGCACCCTCAGAAACCTTATAAAGTGCCATAAAACCGGGAAATTTGACACTTGTTCCACCAAGGCTGAATGTATATTCAGCAGCTTTAATCAAAATAGTATTCTGATCCACCAGGGCCTGGGCCATCTGTGAAGCAACAAAACGTTTCCATATGAGTTCGTACAACCTGAACTGATCAGGAGTAAGATACTTTTTTACTTTTTCGGGTGTATTATTAACTGAAGCTGGCCTTATGGCCTCATGGGCATCCTGGGACTTATTCTTATTTTTAAAAAATCTTGGTTTGTCAAGGGCATATGCACTGCCAAATAGCTCCTTAATAAGATTCATCGCCCCAAAGGCAGCTTCAGCGGCTATTCTTGTTGAATCGGTACGCATGTAAGTTATGAGGCCCTCCGGACCTCCCGTCCCTATCTCAATACCTTCGTAAAGCTGCTGGGCAACGACCATGGTTTTTTTTGCTGAAAACCGCAGTCTGTTAATGCTGTCCTGCTGGAGTTTACTTGTCGTAAAAGGAGGAAAAGGATTTTTTTTAATGGTTTTCTTTTTTATTTCATCCACAATAAAATCAGCAGGTTTAAGGTCCTTAAGTATTGCATCAACCTGCTTTTTATTTGAAATTTTTATTTTTTTGCCGTTTTTTCTTGTCAGGGCTGCTGAAAATACAGGTGGCGCACCTGCCTGAAGGTCTGCCTTTATGGTCCAGTATTCTTCAGGTTCAAAAGCTCTTATTGCACGCTCTCTGTCACAGATAATCCTTACGGCAACGGATTGAACACGGCCTGCACTCAAACCACCCTGTACTCTTCTCCATAAAAGGGGAGAAATCTGATATCCCACAAGCCTGTCAAGTATCCTTCTTGTCTGCTGGGCTTCAAATTTATTATAATTAAGTTGCAGGGGGTTGTTTAAAGCATCTGTTATCCCTTTTTTGGTAAGCTCATGAAATAAAATTCTGACAAACCGTCTTCCTTTTTTTTTAAGTATATCAGCTGCATGAAAGGCTATTGCTTCACCCTCGCGGTCAGGGTCAGGCGCAAGATAGATTGTATCTGTATCGTTTGCCGCTTTTTTCAGAGACTGAATGACCTTTGATTTTCCTTTTATATTGATATATTTCGGCTTAAAATTTTTGTCTATATCTATTCCAAGCTCTTTCTGGGGCAGGTCTTTTATGTGTCCCACAGTTGCGGCCACATTATAATTTTTACCAATATATTTCTTAATAGTTTTAATTTTTGTTGGAGACTCTACAATCAAGAGCGGTTTATCCACGTTTACTCCTGTTCTTTTAATTTTGTTAACTTCCTATATTTGACTCTACGTTTCAATAATATAAAACAATTTTCCAGGAGACTGTTTTATTATACCTTTAAGCTCCATATCAAGCAGTGCAGCAGAAATTCCGCCTGCATCCATGCCTGACTTTTCAATAATCATATCGATGTGCTGTGGGTATGGCTCCATAATTTTTAAGATTGCTCTCTGATATTTATCTGTGCAGGATTTTCGAGGCACCGCAGCGCTGTTCAGCTCGGTCTCATGGCCTTTATTTGGAATATCAGAGTTTAAAGGAATATTACAAAAATTTTCAAAATGTACCATATGACTGAGTTCTTCAATCACATCCCTGTAATTTTCCACAAGCTTTGCACCGTGCTTCAGCAGATCATGGGTCCCCATGCTCTTAAATGAATGAATACTTCCCGGCACAGCAAACACTTCCCTGCCGTATTCTGCAGAAAGCCTTGCCGTAATTAATGATCCGCTCCTTGCAGCTGCTTCAACAACAATGGTTCCTGTTGATATACCTGATATTATTCTGTTTCTTACAGGGAAATTTCTCGCTTCGGGCCCGGTATTTACATTAAATTCAGAAATTACTGCGCCATGATCGGCAATATCATAAAAAAGTTTTCTGTTTTCCCGTGGATAAATTCTGCCAAGACCTGTTCCCAGTACAGCTGTAGTTTTTCCCTTTACCTTTAAAGCTCCTTTATGGGCAGCACTGTCTATACCCCTTGCCATACCACTTACGATTCTGAATCCCTTTGATGCAAGGTCACAACTCAATTCCCTTGCAACGCCAAGGCCATACGAACTTGCCTTTCTCGAGCCCACAATGGAAATGCAGGGAAAGACATTGTCAAGATCACCAATACAGGTTAAAAAAGCAGGCGGATCCGGGATATGCTTAAGCAGGCAGGGATAAAGGGGGTCATTCATGGTGACAATATTGAAACAGGATTTTTGAATGATATCAAGTTCTGCTTTTGCCCTGTCAAATGATTTACAGGAAAAAGATCTGCAGGAAATAATTCCATTAACAGCTTTTAAAGTAATCCCTTTAATGCTTTTAAGTTCGTTTTTCCCTGCATTGAAAACGGCATCAGGAGCACCAAATCTGTCAATGAGACGTTTGTACAGGTAATTACCCACCCCTGGAACATTTTTCAAGGCAAGCCAGGGCAAATATTCCTGATATCTGGAATCCACTGTACCGGTAATCTCCCAGTCTTTTTTGTAATTTCGTTCAAGTAATCTGCTTTTCTATCCTGACTTACCACATGGCCGTTTTATATGAAACT
>WFQS01000111.1 GCA_015486915.1 Desulfobacteraceae bacterium | reverse complement strand
CAGAGGGCCCCGCTTGCAGGATTGGTTCCATGGGCAGTATCCGGTATTATGATTTTTGAACGCTGTTTTCCGCTTTTTGCAAAAAAAGCGTGAATTAATAATATTCCGGTGAGTTCTCCATGGGCTCCCGCAGCAGGCTGGAGCGTTACCGCATCCATTCCGGTAAGTTCCGCAAGGTGTTTTTCAAGGTTGTACATCATTTTAAGTGCACCTTGGGAGACATCCTCATCTGCAAGGGGATGGGAATTGGCAAGCCCTGTCCGTGACGCCTGGACTTCGTTTGTTTTAGGGTTGTATTTCATTGTGCATGACCCAAGAGGATACATGCCTGAATCAAGTCCGAAATTCCACTGGGAAAGACGTGTAAAATGCCTTACAACGTCAACTTCACTTAATTCGGGAAGATCGGGAGCTTCTCCTGTAAGTTCGGGATCAAGCAGAGATTCCTTTACATCCTGTTTTGGAATCGAAACTCCGCATCTTCCAGGTGTACTTTTTTCCCATAAAAGGGGCTCGTTAAAGATCAAGCCGTTTGTTCCGAGTATATTTTCCATTATTTCACCCCCTTTACCAGGTTTTCAATATCTTGTTTTGAAAACACCTCTGTTGCGCAGAACAGATAATGATCTTTCATGGAAGGATAAAATTTCCCAAGATCAAGCCCTGCAATAATGCCTTTTTCCTTTTTCAGCAATTCTCTTTTTGCTTTGAATCCGTCGGGGACTTTAACGACAAATTCATTAAAAAACGGAGATGAAAAAGCAGGTGTAAAGCCTGCACCTTCAAGCTCTGTTTTCAGGAAAACAGCTTTATCGTGGTTTTGCTGGGAAATTTCTCTGATCCCTGTTTTTCCGACAGATGCAAGGTACATGGCAGCAGTAAGAGCGTTGAGACTGTTGTTGGAGCAGATATTGGAACTTGCCTTTTCCCTTCTGATGTGCTGTTCCCTTGTTGCAAGTGTTAACACAAAACCCCGCCTTCCTTTTTTATCAATTGTTTTTCCAATTAAACGTCCGGGAAGGGTTCGGACAAGTTTTTGTGTACTTGTGAGAATCCCAAGACCTGCACCGCCGAAGGACTGGGAAATACCAAGACTCTGACCTTCACCAACGGCAAGGTCTGCCTTGAAATACCCGGGATTTTTCAAAAGTCCGTAGGCAATGGCTTCGGTAAATGAAACAATGAAAAGTGCTTTTTTTGCATCAACGATCTCTTTGACCCTGCCAAGGTCTTCAATGCACCCGAAAAAATTGGGAGACTGAACTGCAATACCTGCAATATCGTCTATATTATCAAGGGGGGAAAAATCTGTTTTCCCGTCAGCATTAAACGGCAGTTCAATAATTTCATAACCTGAAGGTGAAAGATATGTCTTTATGATCTGCCTCTGATGGGGATGAATAAGGGAGGAGACAGCAACTTTATTAACTTTTTTCTTTTTTTTAAGTGAGATCAGCATTGCCTCGGCAAGGGCTGTACCCCCGTCATAATGGGAAGCTGTACTCACATCCATGCCAAGAAGTTCCGTTATCATGGTCTGGAACTCATATTTTCCCTGTAAAGTCCCCTGGCTTATCTCGGGCTGGTAAGGAGTGTAGGCAGTTGAAAATTCAGAACGTGACAAAAGATATTTTACAGAGGCCGGGATATAGTGGCAATAGCTTCCGGCGCCAATGAAAATTTTATTTTTCGGGAACGCAGCCATGGACGATGATAATTCTTCCATGTGGGCATCAAGTTCCCATTCGGTAAGGGCTTCGGGAAGATTTAGCTCTCCCGTAAAGCGGCACTGGTCTGGTATTGATTCAAAAAGATCATCAAGTGATGCTTTGCCTGATTTTTCAAGCATTGCATCAATTTCTTCTTTTGTATGTGGCAGATAACGCATAATAAATTATCCTTTCAGCATTGCAAGGTATGCTGTCTTATCCATAAGTTGATCCATTTCAGAAACATCAGTAGGTTTTACCTTTATAATCCAGCCGTCTCCATATGGGTCGGAATTGACAAATTCAGGATTGTCTTCAAGGGCATTATTCAATTCGATCACTTCACCTGATAAAGGCATATAAATTTCAGAAACAGCTTTTACTGATTCAACTGTTCCGAATTCATCACCTTTTTCAAATGAATCTCCGATTTCAGGAAGCTCAACAAAAACGACCTCTCCCAGCTGATCCTGGGCATAGTCGTTAATACCTATAACCGCTGTGTCGCCTTCAATTTTTGCCCATTCATGATCCTTTGTGTATTTTGCATCTTCAGGAATATTGAGTTCATCTATTTCTTTCATGGCATTTTCTCCTTTATTTTATTAGTTTTTTTTTATATGAAACTCCTGTAAAGTACCATTAATCATAAGAGTTTACATAGTTGTCAGAATCTTTGATTATTTGAGGCTGTCTGAGAGAATCCAGATCTGCCCCATGGCAGTTATAAAAAATTACTTAATTTTTTTCTTGCTGTCCTGTCAGGCCTTATATCGCTAAGAACGATAACCTTTATTTTTCTTTTTCCTTCCTGAAGTGTTAGTTTCTCACCATAATCAAGCTTTTTGTCCACGAGTACAAAACCGCAGCTTATTCCCTTTGCCTTGAAACCTTCCGGAAGATCAGGAGATGCAACACTTAAAATTTTATCGTCATACCATGAAATGCCCATATCCGTTGCGCAGGTGAGAACTTTTCCTATTGTGTTCCCGTTTTTATCAATCACCTGTGAATCATCCCCTGCCCCCACTTTTCTTAAATTTTCTCCTGCAAAGGGAAAGGTGAATTTTGCGGATTTGGAATCAAGCAGGGCCTCTTTTCCAATGAAATCCTTTGTGAAATCAGTCTGATTTTCATTAAAGGGAAGAGCAAACATCCAGGGGTGATTTGTGAATTTCCAGTGGCCTATATCCTGGTGTGACAATGGAAGCACAGCACCTGCCCTGAGTGAATCCCTTGCCCCGAGACCGCAGGCCATGATATTGTATTTTTCACCGGCTTTAAGTATATCCTCCCATAATTTCACAATAAATTGTGGATCAATAAAAATCTCAAATCCAAATTCACCGGTATATCCTGATCTTGAAAGGAGAACCGGAATATCACCTTCCTTTAATCTTACCTCAGATGACAGAGAAGATGACTTGTCAAAATGGCCCTTAAAAGAAAAATAGGGCATTTTATCAAACACTTTTTCAGGGTCTTTAATTAATTGAGAAAGTATGACAGCGGAATTTTTCCCCTGAATATCCATTTTCCCAAGTCTGTCGGTAAGATCATCAATATCAACGGACAGATTTTTTTTATTTGAATTCAGATGATCTGCAATGGCTCCTCCCATACCAGCATTAACACAGACCATATAATCGGTATCATTGAATTTATATACAATTGCATCATCAATCACATGACCGTTGTCCTCTAATACTGCGCCATAAACACACCTTCCCTGATTAAGACCGGTAAGATCCCTTGTATGGCAGAGCTGAAGGAGCTTTAAGGCATCTTTTCCATTTACCATTACACATGCCATGTGTGTGGTATCAAAAATACCTGCGGATTCAAGTACTGCAAGATGCTCCTTTTTTACACCTGTTTCATACCACAGAGGCATGTCATAGCCTCCAAAGTCAGCCATGTTTGCACCCTGCTGTCTGTGCCAGCCATTTAAGGGCGTGGTTTTAAATTCATTTGCCATTAAGCACCTCCATATCTAAAATAGTTTTTTTATATGAAACTCCTTCAAAGTTCTTTGAATTATTAGAGTTTCATCTTTTACTGAGAGACATCCTGATAGTCGCCAGATCTGCCTCATGGCAGTTTTATAAAAAAGAGCTCATTTTTGATGAAGTCACAAATGCTCTTTTTATGTTCGTCAAAATCTCTGATTTTTAGAGGCTCATAAGCGCAGTCCAGCTCAGCCTTATGGCCGTTATAAATTATACGGAACCATGAGGTTGTAGGATTTATAGACAACAAAGCTCTCAACAGAATTTATACCGTCAACTTTTGCGATTTCATCGGTATAAAATTCAAGAAGCCCGAATCCCGGCTTAAAAAGCACCATGGCCATTAAATCATATCTGCCGGTGACAACGCTAACCGAAACAATCCCCTTTAACTTCGATATTTCCTCTCCTTTTTTAACAAGATCCATTTCAGAGAGTTTAATACCAATCATCACTATTTTATGTTCAGGAATTTTTGTGGGATCAACAAGGCCGCAGATCTCAAGTACTTTTTCTTCCTTGAGTCTGTTAACCCTTGCCCTTACGGTATTTTCCGTAATACCGAACTTATCGGCAATTTTTTTAAATGATTTCCGTCCGTCTTTAAGTTCCTTTACAATGTCTATATTCAGGTCATCAATTTTCATTGTTTCCGATCTTCTTGTTATGTGTTCATATTGCTATAATTTTTATTTTATCAGTGTATATTAATTTCTGATCAAGCGCAAAAAGTGTTTAAAACTATAATTATTTAATGATTGATAGTCATTATAGTATAAATTACGCCTATGTCAAATATTTTTTTAATAAAATTATGATAAACTAAAAAAACTATTCTTATATTAACGATTAATAAAAATTCTTGGCAAAGATGGTGTGCGGCTTGGATCTGTATTATCTTGATTTTTGGGATATTCGCAGTCTTGATTAACAGGTAATGATAAGTCGAGTAGTCTAAAAATCTTGCCTTATTTTATGTCGATCAGGTATTTCAAAGATATTCGGAGAATTTTCAGGTGGACCTCGCAACGCTGATCGTTCATTCGTAATTATTTTACCAGAAAACAGCTCATTTATAATCGTTTTGTTGACAATAAGCCATATTTTAACTATATTACCAGCAGAATAACAGTTTTACGAGGAGAGCACATGGATATAAACGTTTTGGAATCCCGCCCGGCAGGCTACGCGTATCTGCTTGATATGATGGGGCTGACAGGTATGCCCCATTGGCATATCTCGTTTGTGTCCTCATCAGGAACTCACAGATCGAAGGTTCATGGTGGAGCAATAGAAGACATCTACCCTATAAGATACTGGCCCGGGGAAAAGATCGGCGATCATCTTGAATTCGTGCTGAAATATGACGGGGTCAATCTGGGCTTGCTGGCTCGAATATTCGAAAAGGTTTCTCAGGATGAGCTCACCGAGTACATCAAATCCAAACCTACCGGAAAATATGCTCGGAGAATCTGGTTCCTCTATGAGTTTCTGACCAGCAAGCAACTGCCTGTCGATGACCTGACTTCCGGCAATTATGTCGATGCATTGGAGGCCAAGGATTATTACACCATTCAGAATGGAGAGAGATCTTCACGCCACCGCATTGTAAACAACCTCCTTGGTCCCAAATCGTTTTGCCCTGTCGTAAGAAGAACCGATAAACTTTCCAAACTGGATTCATCCGACCTGCGTAAAAGGTGTGAGGATATCGTCACATCCTATCCACCTGAACTGCTTCGCCGGGCACTGAGTTACCTCTACAACAAGGAAACAAAGTCATCTTTTAAAATTGAACACATCAAGCCCAACGCTTCCCGAACTGAAAAATTTATCACATCTCTGGAGCTTGCCGAAAAAGAAGACTTTTGTGAAAAGGAAAGGCTGATAGAGCTTCAGAACCGCATCGTCGATCCGCGTTTCAAAGACAGTGACTATCGGGTGAACCAGAATTATGTCGGCCAGACAGTTGTCTATCAGAAGGAGATCATACATTTCATTTGTCCAAAACCTGATGACCTGCAAAGTCTGATGGAGGGATTGATCGACTCCCATAAGCGAATGAAAGCGGGAAATGTATCCCCGGTCATTCATGCGGCGACTATCGCCTATGGCTTTGTTTTTCTGCATCCATTTGAGGATGGAAACGGACGAATCCATCGGTTTTTGATACACAATATCCTTTCGCTGCGGGAACTGGTACCACGAGGGCTGATGTTCCCGGTTTCAGCTGTCATGCTCAAAAATCCGGCAGACTATGATGCATCTTTGGAAGCATTCTCCCGACCCTTGTTGCAACTCATCGATTATCGGTTGGATGAAATGGGACAAATGACCGTCGATAACGAAACCGCATGCTGGTATCAATATATGGATATGACCGCTCAGTCAGAAGCTTTGTACCAGTTTGTAATCAAAACGATCGAAGAAGAGCTTGTGGAAGAGCTTAGCTTTCTAGCCAACTATGACAATACAAAGAAGGCGATACAGGACATCATTGATATGCCTGACCGCCTGATCGACTTGTTCATCCAGTTGTGCCTGCAGAACAACGGCAGCCTTTCAGTACGGAAGAGATCCACTCACTTTGACTTCCTGACCGATGAAGAACTGTCGGCCATGGAACAGGCTGTGAGAGACGGCTATAACCGACCTGATTATATAGTGGACTCCAAAAACTGGACAATGTGTTAAGATAAAAAATAAGAATCCAGAAAGGGAAAAATTTGAAATTGTAAAAACAACATAATATTTGTATCTTAACAGACAGTTATCCTGAAAATATTTTTATTGACAAATTGCAAAAAAAATGTCTATGCATATTCAAAGGTGCTACCAACCTTAATCCTTATTATAATAGGCCTGATCGAAATAATAGGCCTGATCGAAATATTAATAATATTCAACATTGATCTCTGTATTCATATTCACCAGTTCGAACTAAATCAATAAAAAATGTGGATAAAGACTATTGTGTCTCTGTTCATTACCCAAAAACCCAGGACGTTTTAAAATGTTAAGGAGGGAACTTATCATGAGGTCAAATTACTTTTTACTTAAATTTAAATTATTTTTTATGATTTTTAGCTTATTAATTGTTTGGGGTTTATTTTCATCTGTGTATGCTGATTTTAGTACTGATGTGATGGTAAATGATGATGGCACGTCGTATGATCAGACGTTATATAATTACGGCCTTCATTCTGTTGCAATCCATGGGAATGATGTCTATGCAACCTGGCTGGATGGAAGAGATGAAAAAACAGACGGCACTGGAGTCCATGATGATGTATATTTTGCAAAAGGGGTGATTGATTCCAATGGTAATGTCACATTTGGAAACAATATAAGGGTAAATGATGTGGATCAGAGCTCCTATCCATCACACACAGCGATGCCGAATATTGCCGTTACATCAGATGGAACTATTTTTATTGTCTGGACAGATCAGAGGAATGGAGAACAAGATATCTATCTTTCAAAGAGTACCGATGGTGGTGCCACTTTTTCAGCAAATAAGAAAATAGATAATTTGCCTTCCAGCGAGCCATATACTCATCGCAGGTCACCAAAAATAGCAGCAGCCGATGGTTATGTATATGTTATTTTTGGTAAAGGGCTGGAGTCGTCAGTTGAACCGTACAATCTTGAGATCAGTATCAGTTCAGATAATGGACAGACATTTGGTGCAGTAACGGGTATATCGACTTTCGGAGCCGATGACACTGTACTTGCTGCCGATGGCAAATATGTATACATTGCCGAGACAAAGGATAAAAATACTAATGCTAAGATAATGCTGTCTATAAGTTCAGATCACGGACAAAGTTTTGATTCTCCGTTTGAAGTAAGCGATGATACAACTGGTGCGACCAAGGATACTGTTTCCATTGCAGCATCAGGTAATAATTTATATTTGGCATGGCGCGATATGAGAGATTGGACAGGAAGCGCCGGAGAGAGTATTTATGGCGCTGTGAGTCATGACAATGGAGCGTCATTTGCTTCTAATATTAAATTAGCCCCAACCGCAGGAAGTGTTCTAAATAGGAATTCTCCATGTGTTTCGGCTAATGGAAACAATGTTGCGGTCAGCTATGTCGGTAAGTTTGGCAATAACCTTTCAATAATTGCCAGAGTAAGCGAGGATGCAGGAGTGTCGTGGACAGATGAAAAAATGGTATCCGATTCACTTTCAAGGCCTTCAATAGGACCTGCTTCTGTTGCAATAGGCGCCGATGCTGTTGCTGTTATATGGCAGGCAGACGGGGAATTTGCCGGCAATCCAGGTACCGGTGAAAATATTTATTCCGCAGCCTATGTTTTTAACAATACTCCTGTCTGCCCAAGTGGAATTTCATCCTTCGACATCGGTACTTCAATATTAACCATACATTCATTATGTTTGGATGGAGTATATGTTGATCAGGATATAAAAATATCACTGGATTTTAATACCATGACCTTTAAACTTGTACCCTGAAATACAATGAGCCCGAAATCATAAGCCAAAAAATGGTAAAAATTTTTTTAAACAGTATAATATCGGAACCTTAGAGCCCATTTAAAAATTAATTACCAATTTTAGAAAGTTAAGTCACCTGTCCGGCAAGGCGTGAAAACTGAAATTGATGAACCTGTCATAAATTAGATTTTAGGATTTCTTCAGCCGTAACATGCTGAAATTATTAATAGTAGTTTTAACATTTTCGATTTTTTGCGTGTCCATCAAAATCGATGGACACGTAAAAAGTCGGGGTAAGGCACTAACGTATCGTGGACAATGATGATTAATTAGAAGTCAACCCCCGGGTTTATGTTCAGGATAATATGCATGTGTCAAGAGTGATTTTTTTTATTTACACTCCCCTGTGCGGTTGCCCGTCATTATAGTCGTAATAATCATGTTTCCGGCCTGGGGACCCATCGTTGTTTTCTTTGATTCATCCACAATGATATGAATATCTTTTTGTTTTTCCTTTGTATCCATACGATATCGATCATCCTGAACAATAAGGATCGAAAATTTTATAAGTTGAACGAGATTGCTTGTCTTCCGACCCATCTACTTCGTTGCATCAAAGGCCGAATACGTTGAGTATGCAACCTTTAATGCGCCTTGTACATGGGGTAGGAATTCTGCGCTATTTCTGTTCAACTTATTTCATCTCCGATCCTAATTTTGTTATCAACGGTTCCTTTTGGGCCGGTTTCAACCATGTCGGCGAAAAATCCTGCACAAAAGGCAGAGGTGGTGAAAAAGCAGAAAATTGTCATGGCCAGAAAAGATAAAATGATGCAGCTTCTGGTTTTCATAAAAAATTCTCCTTTTAGCAGGCATCAGATTGTTCTATGGAAATTTATGATTTATCCGAGGCCTTATTATTATTATGATTTGCAATAATTTTTTGACCGGTAGTTTTTAACTATAGAGTGGATAGAATAATTGAGTCATGAATTTGCGTGAGTGAGTTTGAAAAACTCTCACAAATTCACAACATCAATTATTCTGAAAGGTACCAGTTACATTTTGTCAAGAGGGAAATCAGTAGGTGAACTAAATAACTTTTTGATGATATAAGAGTATTTATAATCTGGTCATCTGAAATTTTATCAATAAATTGCTTTTTTGCCAGTCTTCTGATATTTTTTTCTGCGCATCTTACCTCTGTTTTTGTATTGTATTTGATTGCTTTGGTATGCACACATAATACACAAAAACAGAGGCTTTTTAAGATAAATATATGAAATAATAACATTTATGACTCAAACCCCGTTTATTGTTTTCAACATCCTTTTATAAGGGTACAACTTATAAGGGGACCACAATTTTCTCAACTGTTGGCATTACAATATTTGAATCTTAACACACGCACGAGTGCCTAAATGCAATTTTTTATGTAAATTATTGTAAGAACAGCAAAGGAAATGACTTTTCGTAGACATCAGGAACCGCTTCAAGCATTTTTCCCTTCCAATTCAGAAGAAATCGAAGGGAAAGCAAGTGCTTCAGTTAAATGATAAGCAGCCTGCAGATATGATGTCGGGCAGAGCGGAAAACATTCTTTACAATCTTTACATTCCTTTGCTGCTATTTCAGGAATAAATTGTATTTTTCGTGTTGAGCCTCTGTCAAAAAAGCCAATTGCATTTTTCTTCTTTACCTCAGTACAATATCTCACGCAAATACCGCAGAGAATACAAAAAGAAGACTGTTTTTCGAACCGGTCTTTGCTGGCACCATACTCTTTTGCCAAATCCAACAACACCCCGGAATCCGGCGCATGAGCAAGAAATTGCTCTAAAATGATTTTGCGGATGTTATCAATCTGATTCGTTCTGGTTTTTACGACCATATTTTGTTCCACCGGACGGACGCAGGACGCACCAAGCCCTTTTCTACCACCGGCTTCAATTTCAACAATACAAATTCTGCAGGCCCCATAGGGTTCCAGTTTCTCGTGGTGACAAAGGGTAGGAATGTTTATCCCCACGCTGCGGGCTGCGGCAAGGATGGTCATTCCCTCTTCAGCTTCAACATCTCTTCCATCGATCTGTAAATTGATTTTGTTCATTTTATTTGCTCTTTCCTGGTATAGTTCTATTTTCTTCCGAAATGGGTGCCGGAACAGGTTCGCCGGATAACCGGGTTACCGCACTGAATTTTGAAGGGCAAACCTCATAACACGTCCCACATTTTGTGCATTTGTCCTGATCAATGATGTGAGTTTTTTTCTTTGCACCGTCAATGGCATTGGCAGGGCACTTTTTGCTGCAGATCATGCAGGCCCTGCACTTTTCCGGATCAATATAATACGCAATCAGATCTTTGCAGACAAAAGCCGGACATCGTTTGTCCTTTATGTGTGCTTCATACTCATCTCTGAAGTAGCGTATCGTACTCAGGACAGGATTCGGTGCACTTCCACCAAGGGCACAGAGAGATGCATTTTTCGTTGACATGGCAATATCTTCCAACAACTCGATATCCCCCTCCCGCCCCTTACCTTCACTGATTCTATTCATGATTGACAGCATGTGTGTAATGCCCTCACGGCATGGGGAGCATTTGCCGCATGATTCACCGGATAAAAATTTGAGAAAATATTTAGCTACATCTATCATGCAGGTATCTTCATCCATTACGATCATCCCGCCGGAACCCATAATCGCACCGACCCTGGCTAATTCATCAAAATCCACTTTAATATCCAGGTGCTCTTCAGGGATACAGCCGCCTGATGGCCCGCCAGTCTGAACTGCCTTGAACTTTTTCCCCCCGGGAACACCGCCACCGATCTTAAAAATAATATCTCTTAGGGATATGCCCATGGGAACTTCCACAAGACCTGTATTCTTTACCTTTCCAACAAGTGAAAATATTTTGGTGCCTTTACTGTTTTCAGTACCTATTGATGAAATATATTCAGGCCCATTGTTAAGAATAAGTG
>WFQS01000110.1 GCA_015486915.1 Desulfobacteraceae bacterium | reverse complement strand
GCATTTGGGAAAAAATGTTAAAATTAAAAAACAGGCAAATTGAGATCTGCCCCATGGCAGTTAATAAAAATTAAATAATAATGAGGTATATATGAAAGGGTTTAAATTTCAAGGGATTGCAGCTGGCATAAAAAATAACGGAAAAAAGGATTTCGGTATTATCTATTCGGAAAATCCCGCATCTGCAGCTGCTCTTTTTACAACAAACAAAGTTGTTGCAGCGCCTGTTATCCTTGGAAGAAAGCGTATTAAAAAGGGATTGTGCCAGGCAGTGATTGTCAACAGTGGAAATGCAAATTGCTTTACCGGAGAAAAAGGGATAAAAGATGCCGCTGAAACTGCAAAAATTGCAGCAGAACATCTTGGCATAACAGAAGATCTTGTCATGGTGGCTTCCACAGGTGTGATAGGTGCTCCCCTTCCAATGGATGTAATAAGGAAAAATATACCTTTTCTAACAGAGAACATGGGGCAGAATTTTTTAGGGGATTTTTCCGAGGCAATTCTTACAACTGATAAATTAAGTAAAATTTCAGAAAAAAAAGGTGTCATCAGGGGTAAAGAATTCTCTGTTACCGGTGTTGCCAAAGGATCTGGCATGATAAGACCTGATATGGCAACCATGCTGGCATTTGTATGTACTGATGTTGAAATTCCCGCTGACATGTTGAAATTATCTTTGAAACAGGGTTGTAACCGCTCTTTTAACAGAATCTCAGTTGATGGTGATACAAGCACCAATGATACGGTTCTTGCCCTTGCAAACGGTGCGTCATCGGCAGTTGTTAAAGATAATCAGGATCAGGTTGTTTTCCAGGAAATTCTTAACAGGGTTCTGCTTGACCTTGCAAGAATGATCGTAAAAGACGGTGAGGGCGCAACAAAACTTGCCGAAATTATTGTAAAAGGAGCAGCATCTGCAGATGATGCATACAAAGTTGCTGAAGCAGTTGCCCATTCCAGCCTTGTTAAAACAGCAATTTACGGTGAAGACCCCAACTGGGGAAGAGTTGTGGCAGCGGCAGGCAGGTCAGGTGCAGCTTTGAACCCTGATAAAATTGATCTGAAGTTCGGTGATGTTTTTCTTGTTGAAAATGGTGTATGGACTGGAGAAGATGCAGAGAAAAAAGCAGCCCGGGTGATGAAACAGGATGAACTGAAAATTGTTCTCAACCTTAATATTGGAACATTTTCCGATTTTTTTGTGTTTTGCGATTTTTCGGAAAATTATGTAAGAATCAATGCCGATTACAGATCATGATGGCAGCAAGAGACAAGAGACAAGAGGCAAGAAACAAGAAACAAGAAACCAGAGACAAGATACAGGATACAGGATACAGGAAACAATAGACAAGAACGTCTTGTACCTTGTTTCTTGATACCAGTTTCTTGAATGTAGAAATATTTTATGATGAGACTTCAAAAATTTTTATCCCGTGCAGGAGTCTGCTCGAGAAGAAAGGGAGAGGAATATATTGCAGGGGCAAGGGTCAGTGTTAACGGGCAGATAATTAAAATTTTAGGCACTAAGATAGACCCTGAAAAAGACATTGTTGCCGTTGACGGAAAAGAGATCAAATTTTCTTCTGTAAAGGAAAATATCTATATTGCTTTAAACAAGCCTGAAGGATATATCACATCCTGCTTTGACAAAAACGGAAAAATTGTACTTGATCTTGTTGATATAAAGGAGAGAATTTATCCCGTTGGCAGACTTGACAAGGATTCAACCGGTCTGCTGCTTCTCACCGATGACGGAGAGCTTCACAACAGGCTGTCCCATCCTTCATACAACCATGAAAAAGAGTATATTGTTACAACATTTAAACCGGTTTCATCTTCCGCACTTAAAAAAATGGCCGCAGGTGTTGTGATTGAAGGGGAAAAAACACGGAAAGCCCGGATTAAAAAAATATCGTCGTGTGCTTTCAGGATAGTTCTTAAACAGGGCAGAAACCGCCAGATAAGAAAGATGGTTAAAAAAACCGGCAACAAGGTTAAAAGCCTTCAGCGTATACGCATGGGAAATCTGAGACTTGGCAATCTTGAAAAAGGCGCATGGAGGTATCTGACCCATAGTGAAATTAAATCGTTTCAGGCGCTTAAATGATGAAAAAGAATGCAATAAGGTGCGCCTGATATTTTCGTTCCTAAGTTCCCTTATGCCCTTGCAATGACAAGAACATCAACGGAAAGTGCCTTTGCATCCATC
>WFQS01000109.1 GCA_015486915.1 Desulfobacteraceae bacterium | reverse complement strand
GGCTGATACAAAGGCTACGGCCATCTATGCCGATGCCTACGGGGTTGATCCTGAGTTTTATTCTTTTTCAAGAACACTTGAGGTATATAAAAAAGCACTGGATAAAACCAATACATTTGTCATATCAACAGATTCTGATTTTATGAAGTATTTGAAAAAATATTAGGCTTGTAAAATCTTATTTTTGACCAGGAAGGTTATTACGAACTGATTATTAATGATATAAAGGGGGGGAGGAAACTCTCTCCTCTCCCTTTATATCTCATTTGATATATCAACTATTTCCCTTTACGCCTCTGATGCCTTGTGCGTGCAAGGAGTTTTCTATGTTTATGTTTTCTCATCTTTTTCCTTCTCTTTTTTATGACACTGCCCAAAAGACCACCTCCTTTTTAGTTTTATATTAATTTACATTTAAATTTTGATCAGCATAACATATAATTTTGCTGTAAGTCCATCCTTAAATTTCTTTTTTTATGAAAAAGCGTAATATTAAAGCGCTGTTGGCTTTGCACCTTTGGCCCATGTTTTGTCAAAGCCTTTGATTTTCTATGGATTTTTTATGGAGATTTGTAAATGCCTGAAGGAAAGATCTTTAGTTCTTCGGAACTGCAAAAAGTAAATGATGCTGTAGCCCTTGCTGAAGAACTTGTCAGTAATTATTTTAAAATATCTTCGGGTCAGTGGCTTCGGATGAAATATGATGTTAAAACGGCTGAGCAGTTAAATTATTCAGAAAGGGTTGATGGCCCATTTGCACAGGTTGTAGGGTATGATGGAAAGAAAAAAGATACACAGCTTGGATCATCAAGGTTTACTTATTATACTGTATGTCTACAGGATGGAGCAATTCTTGATACAGTTAAGGAAAATGACGAACTTATGCTTTTTCCCTTTCTTGTGTATATCGTTGTTCATGAACTTGTTCATATTGTAAGATTCGGAAAATTTCAGCAGATATATTCTGCGTCTTCCATTGCTGAATATGCCATGAATGAGGAGATAAAGGTGCATGATATTACATGGAAAATTTTATCTGAAGAATCTTTGCCCGGTATGGATAAGGTTCTTGAATATTATAAAAAATGGATTGAGAAAAAATAAGTTTATAAACTTTTTTAAATTTTTATTAATCGCACTTGACAAGGATTAAAGACTGACTATTTTATCTTTGTTTTTAGGACAGATGAAAATGAATGAGAGGGAGGGAAAACAAAATGCCTATTTATGAATATGAATGTAAAGATTGTGGTAAGGTTGAGGAGGTCTTTCAAAAGATATCTGAATCTCCTCTTACTACATGCAGGCATTGCAATGGACAGCTGAAAAAAATAATTTCCCAGAGTTCTTTCCAGTTAAAGGGCTCAGGGTGGTATGTAACAGATTACGGTGGGTCTAAGGCTGGTAATGCAGGGAAAAATAAATCATGTGCATGTAAAGATACCTCTGCAAAAAAGCCTGAACCGTCATGTACGTCTTCAAAAAAGGAAAAATAATTTCTATGAGTGTTTAAGTTGTTATTTTATCCTTTGAATATTTGAACTGAATAATAATCATTTTTTTAATTTAAGGAGGAGTAGTATTATGAATTTTAGACCATTACAGGATAGAATTCTCGTTGAGCGGGTTGAGGAAGTTGAGAAAACAAAAGGTGGTATCATTATCCCCGATACAGCAAAAGAAAAACCTGCTGAAGGTAAAATTATTGCCATGGGTAACGGACGGACAGCTGATGATGGAAAACTGATTCCAATGGATTTGAAAGTTGGTGATACTGTTCTTTTCAGCAAATATGGTGGCACAGAAGTAAAATTTGACGGTGTTGACTATCTTATTATGCGCCAGGATGATGTTCTCGGAGTTGTAGAGTAAAAAAATAGAGAGTAAAAAATTAGCGTTAACCATTCAAATCACAAGCATAAAATTATTAATATTTAAAAAATAAAAATATAAATGGAGGTTTTATAAAGATGGCAAAAGAAATTAAATACGATGCCAAAGCCCGTGAAGCTATGCTCAAAGGTGTACAGACGCTTGCAGATGCAGTTGTTGTGACCCTTGGACCAAAGGGAAGAAATGTTGTTATTGAAAAATCATGGGGTGCACCAAATGTTACTAAAGACGGTGTTACCGTAGCAAAAGAAATTGATCTTGAAGATAAATTCGAGAACATGGGCGCCCAGATGGTTAAAGAGGTTGCCAGTAAAACAAGTGATATGGCAGGTGACGGTACTACCACTGCAACGGTTCTTGCAAGGGCTATTTATGAAGAAGGCCAGAAACTTGTTGTTGCAGGTAACAATCCCATGGGTATTAAAAGGGGTATAGATCTTGCCGTTGGAAAGATAGTTGAAAATCTCGAAAAATTAAGTAACCCCACTAAAGACCAGAAAGAGATTGCACAGATAGGTACAATCTCTGCAAACAGCGACGTAACTATTGGTAATATCATTGCCGAGGCCATGAGTAAAGTTGGTAAAGAGGGTGTTATCACTGTTGAAGAAGCAAAATCCATGGATACAACACTTGATGTTGTTGAAGGTATGCAGTTTGACCGCGGTTATCTTTCTCCCTATTTTGCAACCAACGCAGAAAAAATGGTTGCAGAACTTGAGAATCCCTTTGTTCTGATCTGTGACAAAAAAATAAGCAGCATGAAGGACCTCCTCCCTGTTCTTGAAGAAGTTGCAAAACTTGGAAAACCCCTTGTAATTGTAGCAGAAGATGTTGAGGGTGAAGCCCTTGCAACTCTTGTTGTGAATAAAATCCGCGGAACACTTAATATTGCTGCAGTAAAGGCTCCGGGATTCGGAGACAGAAGAAAGGCAATGCTTGAGGATGTTGCAGTTCTTACCGGTGGCCAGGTTGTTTCCGAAGATGTCGGGTTAAAGCTTGAGAATGTTACTTTAAATGATCTTGGAACTGCAAAATCAATTGTTATTGACAAAGACAATACAACAATAGTTGATGGTGGCGGCCAGAGAGATGCCCTTGAAGGCAGAGTAAAAATGATCCGTGCCCAGGTTGAGGAAACAACTTCAGATTATGACAGGGAAAAACTCCAGGAACGTCTTGCAAAACTCATCGGCGGAGTTGCTGTTATAAGTGTTGGCGCTGCAACTGAGACCGAGATGAAAGAGAAGAAAGCAAGGGTTGAGGATGCGCTTAATGCAACACGTGCTGCAGTTGAAGAGGGTGTTGTCCCCGGCGGCGG
>WFQS01000108.1 GCA_015486915.1 Desulfobacteraceae bacterium | reverse complement strand
TTTTTTTAACCCTGTAAGATACATGCATCTGCTGGAACTTATCCCCGGAGAAAACACACTTCCTGAAATTCTTGAATTTATTGCCATGTTCGGTGAAAAATATCTTGGAAAAGGGATTGTCTGGGCAAAAGACACCCCGAATTTCGTAGGAAACAGGATAGGGGTACAGGGAATTGGAAAAATCATGCAGGCCATGGTGGAAGAAGGATTTACAATCCCTGAAATTGATGCACTTTTTGGCCCTGCCCTTGGCCGCCCCAAAACAGCTATTTTCAAAACCACTGATCTTGTGGGCCTGGACACAATGGTACATGTATGCCAGAATTCCTATGATCTCTGCCCTGACGATGAAGACAGGGATGTCCATCTTGTACCTGATTTTGTTAAAAAGATGGTGGGAAAAAAGCTCCTTGGCAATAAAACAAAGGCCGGGTTCTACAAAACTGATCTCACCCCTGAATGGAAAAAAATCAGAAAGGTATTAAATCCTGATACACTTGAATATGAGGATCTTGTAAGACCGAGCTTCCCATGCCTTGATGAAGCAAAAAAACAGCCAGAACTTAAAGATAAAATCCGCTGCATTATAAATGGTGATGATAAGGGTGCGAAATTTGCCTGGAAAATACTTGCAAACAGCTTTCAGTATGCTGCCAACAGGATTCCTGAAATAGCAGATACAATTATTGAAATCGACAATGCAATGAAATGGGGATACAATTTCCAGATGGGTCCGTTTGAGACCTGGGATGCAGTGGGAGTTGCAGAAGCTGCGGAAAGAATGGAAAAAGAGAATCTTGATGTCCCTGCCAATGTTAAAGCCATGCTGTCTGCCGGTAACACCTGTTTTTATAAAATGGAGAACGGTGTGCAATACTTTTATGATTTTGCATCGTCAACATACAAAAAAATTCCAGTAAGCAAAACCATGGTATCACTTGCAGCGGCACGGGGAAATAACAAGGTTGTCAAGGAGAATAAATCTGTCAGTCTCATTGATATAGATGACGGGGTGTTCTGTGTTGAATTTCATACCAAGATGAACGCTCTTAACGGTGAAATTATCGATTTTATTGCTGAATCAATAGATTATGTTGATGCCAACGGCGCAGGCATGGTCATAGGCAACCAGGCAGGAGGAATGCCGGGAGCATTTTCCGCAGGAGCAGATCTTGCCTTTATGCTGGAACTCATTAAAGCAGAAAAATATGATGAAATTGACAGATTTCTTAAAAAAGCCCAGGACGGAATTCAAAAAACAAAATACTGTCCTTTTCCCGTTGTTGCAGCTCCATATGGAATGACCCTTGGCGGCGGATGTGAGACCTGTCTCGGAGCAGACAGAATTGTTGCCCATGCAGAACTTTACATGGGACTTGTCGAGGTTGGAGTAGGCCTTCTTCCTGCAGGCGGTGGAACCATGAATCTTTGGAAAAAATTCATCACTTCCCTTCCCGGACGGGTTGAGAAGGATATTGACATTGCAAAACTTTTTATCCCGGCTTTCATGAATATTGCAATGGCAAAAGTATCATCATCTGCTGCAGATGCAATGGCAAACGGACATCTCGGGCAAAATGACAGAATAGTTTTTAACAGGGATAATCTCATTGGAGAGGCTAAAAAAGAAGTATTGAAAATGCTTGATGATGCCTATGCTCCTCCGGTGAAAAGGCCTTTAAAAGTCATGGGTAAGGCCGGCCAGGGAATGGTAAATACGGAAATTTACAATATGCTGAACGGGCATTTTATGAGTGAATATGATGCCTTTCTTGCCAAACGCATTGCCTTTGTTATGACAGGGGGAGAAGTAAACAACAATGCCTATGTTGATGAAGATGTAATTCTTAAACTTGAAAGAGAAGCTTTTATTGATTTTTCAAAACAGGAAAAAACTATCGCAAGAATAGAGCATATCTTAAAAACAGGCAAACCATTGAGAAACTAATGACCATCATGAAGTGGAGCTGGATTTGCCAAGCCACCTCGCAACAAATTTAGAAATAGAATCTAATTATTTGTGACCTATTTCATATATAAAAAACAAGATAGAAGGAATCCATTATGAGAGAAGCATATATAGTACAGTCTCTGAGAACACCGGGTTGTAAGCAGAGAAGAGGCCATTTTAAAGAAACAAGACCTGAAGAACTGCTTTCATTTATTTTAAAAACCGTTGTGGAAAGAACCAACGGACTTGATTTTAATGATTTTGATGATGTGATGTGCGGATGTGCGTTTCCCGAGGCTGAACAGGGGCTTAACATCGGAAGGATAGCACCGATGATGGCAGGCTTTCCTGAAAAAGTATCTGGGGCAACTGTAAACAGATTCTGCTCTTCCGGCCTGGAAGCCATTGCCCTTGCAATTGCAAGGGTTCGCATGGGATGGTCAGATGTGGTAATCGGAGCAGGAGTTGAATCTATGACCTATGTGCCCATGGGAGGTAATGTCGCAAGACCCCATCCTGATTTTTCAAGAGAATATCCCGGAATGTATGCATCCATGGGCATTACTGCCGAGAATGTGGCAAACAGGTACAATGTTTCAAGAGAAGATCAGGACATTTTTGCTGTAAAATCACAGGCAAAAGCTGCAAGGGCAAGGGATAACGGATTATTTACAGAACTTGTGCCAACTCCTGCATACAAATATGTCAAGCAGGAAAACGGTACATTTGAAAAAGAAACTTTCATAGTAGATGCCGATGACGGAATCAGGGAGTCAACCGTGGAAAGCCTTGGCAGACTGAGAGCTGTTTTTGCCGCCAATGGAAGCGTTACTGCCGGAAATTCTTCCCAGACCACAGATGGTGCTGCTGCATCCATTATTGTATCAGAGGAAAAATGCAATGAGCTTGGGCTAAAACCCATTGCAAAACTTGTTTCTTATACAACCATCGGATGTAATCCCGATGAGATGGGAGTAGGACCAAGTCTTGCTATTCCTAAAGTCTTAAAACAGGCCGGCATGACAATTGATGATATTGATATCTATGAAATCAACGAGGCCTTTGCTTCCCAGGCCATCTACTGCGCCAGAAAAATAGGAATAGAGAAATACATCGATTCAAGGATAAATATCCATGGCGGCGCCATCGCCCTTGGGCACCCTTTAGGATGTACAGGTGCAAAACTTACGGCAACCTGTCTTGCCAATCTCAAGGAAGTTAAGGGAAAATACGGTATTGTTTCCATGTGCATAGGCGGCGGAATGGGTGCTGCAGCAATATTTGAAATGGTATAACGACCATGAGGCAGATATAAATTTTTTTTGTAAAACAAGCCTGCTCTTTTATGTTGAATTAAAGAGCAGGCTTTTGTTTTTTTTGACCCTGCAACATCTGCTGCCCAGCGTTCAATTAACAAGTTGACAAAAAACTATTAATACAATATGAAAAACTTTTTTATTAAAGTGGCCATGAGGCCGAGATGAACTGCATTGAAATGGTTCACAATGAACATAAAAGAGTATCAGTTACTTTGTCAAAAGTGAGCTCGTTCATTTAAAATCGACGTCATAACCGCTATATGAACATTCATGAGGAAATTTTTGTATGCTTGTCCATAATTTAACGCTGATTTTAATTGCCTCAGGGGCTTGCCTGATGCTTCTGAGCATTAAAAAATTTATTTCACTTATCAGGCTGAGCAAAAAAATTCTGTTTAAAGTTGAATCGAAAACATTGTTTCTTTCAAAATGGCAGTTATTATTAATGTGCTTTTTTCTGTTAGGATATTTTACGGTTTTTATTTTGTTTTTTCAAAATGTTCAGCTTGCTGGAAATTTATTTACCGGTGTTATCTTTTTCTTTGGGGCAATTTTTGTGTATTTCGGAATCATTCTTCAGTCCGATCAGCTCTTATCCATCCAAAAACAGACACTGGAATTGATTACAACCAACAACCAGTTGATCAAGACACAAAGCGTGACCACGTTTGCCCTTGCCTACCAGGCAGAACTCAGGGATCAGGAAACAGGCAAACACCTTGAAAGAACCGCAACATATGTTGAAATTCTTGCAAAGGAATTATCCAGGATGCCAGCCTATAAATCTTATATTACAGAATCCTATATTTCCGACCTTGTTAGGGCTGCCCCGCTTCATGATATCGGCAAGGTGGGAATTCCTGATGCAATCCTCCATAAACCAGGAAAACTCAATGCATCAGAATTTGAAATGATAAAAAAACATTGTGAATACGGTGCTGAAGTTTTAAAAATTGCAGACAAAAAGCTTGGGTTTGACTCTTTTTTGAAACTTGCCATTCAGATTGTATGCTTCCACCATGAAAAATGGAATGGCCAGGGATATCCCCGCGGGTTAAAAGGTGATAATATTCCATTATCCGCAAGAATCATGGCCGTTGCCGATGTCTACGATGCGATTCGTACAAATCGTTGCTATAAACCGGCCTTTTCCCATGAAAAAGCTGTGGAAATGATTATGGCGGAGAGGGGAAAACATTTTGATCCTGATATTGTTGATGCTTTTTATTCAAAAGCCCGTGAATTTTATGATGTTTCCGTAGCTTTTAAAGATTGAACACAATTTATGATTTTGAATTAACAAGACAATAAAGCAATATTGATGAACCTGTAAAAAGTCAGATTTTGGCATTTTCCCATCTGTAACATATTGAAATTATTAATAGCAGTTTTAGCATTTTCGACTTTTTACGAGACCATCAATATTGTTTACATCATAATCCTACCTTAGTCTTTTTACACAGTACTTACTGCCAATGGTATAGGCACTTTAAAATACAAAGTTATCCTGCCGGGAATCGTCAGGCACTGGACAGTCCGAGAAATTTTGATCTGATACGTTTAATATGCTTTAAAAGATGATTTTTTCTTGCTTCTCCCACCTTTGACGGAATATCTGCCTTTAATAACTCCCTGAGTGATAGAAGATCCTCTTTAATGGACATCACTTCAATATTCCATTCTTTATTATGTGATTTTAACATATTGAAAAACCACAGACGAAAGGTCAGGGAATAAAGCCTGTCAGACATTTCAGTTAAAAACGGATTTCCTGCAGCTTCGTAGAACAGATGCTTGATTTTCATATCAAGATCGGCAAGTGATTTCGGGTCTCTATGATCAAATTGCCTGTCACATTCAATGATCAATTCATCAAGACGGTTAAAGTGAAGCTTTGTAAAACGTTCTGCTGCCATGGAGCCTATTACAGACTCAAGTTCAAGCCTTGCCTGGAATACATGGGTTATGGTGTTCAGCTCAAGCTCCATCACCATGATACCGGTACGGGGAAGAATTTTAACAAGATGCTCCCATTCAAGGTGAAGTAATACGGTTCTAAGCGGTGTTCTGC
>WFQS01000107.1 GCA_015486915.1 Desulfobacteraceae bacterium | reverse complement strand
TGGCAAAACTACGTCCTCCAACAAAATCCAAATCTTCACTGAACCTGACAGCCCCATAACACAATCGAAGTGATGTCCCACCCTGAAAGGTCAGTTTATCAAGCAATTTTTCCTTGTCCAAAACAAACAGGATATCATAGTGCAATAATTCTTTTTCAATGACAGGCCGCATATGTGGTGTATGCCCGTCCATTTTCATAGCCTGATCAACGAGTTTTGTCAGGGTCTTTTTTTCATGAAACATATAACGCAGCCTTATTTACCATTTCAATATTTCTGCCCACCCTCTTGAGATCCCTCCAGGCAGTCTCCCTGGTAGCCACAGGCAAAGGTCTGTCTTTAATCCTTTGTATAAATGAAAGAATATCAGATACAGATTGTTTTGTGTGGGTAAATTCGATAACACCATAGTGCGTATTAAATGTCCCCTTACGCCCGGTTGTCATCACTGTCAACCTGTCGATGGGAATCTGAGAGATCATCCCATATTCCGACAGCCTTGAACCCATGGACACCGCCATTAAACATTATGTCCTGCCGTGAAAATCCCTTTTCATAGAGGGCCGTTGTAATTGTCCATTTCCAGGAATACCTTGCTGTGGGATCATCTTTTGTAGCTTTTGTCATCAAATGGGCAATCGTTATTATGGCAAGTGGTACAGTTCTTTCGCGATGTTATTTGAACCATCGATATTCTGATGATTTGGATTTTTTTGTCAATGCAAATCCTGGATTCAAAAAAGAAAGCTCACTTATTATTGATAAATTAAAGGAAAGTAATAGATGGGATATAGATATAGGAATAGTTTCAAATTCATTAAATCATTTGGCAAGAGGGTTATATTTTTATTTCTGCTGGCCAATCTTGTTGTCCGCTTTAGCACGGTTTTTTATTACAAGCCCTATACCATTGTACTTGCAGCTATACTGGGATGCGTTGCAGCTGCTGGAGTTATTGTTGTTTTTTTCCGGAAGTTATTAAAACCGTATTTACTGTTATTTGGTTTCTCTTTTTTCCTTTACGGTGTAGGATCCATAGATATTCAGAGTCGTATTTTTGAAATGCTGGTCACTTTGGTGGCTATTACACTGTTTTTGGTAAACTTGCGGGAAAAAAGTCAAATAGCAAATGCTGAAACAACAATTTCTTTAAATCCCTGGCTTGTGGTAATGTCAGTATCCTTTACAGGGCTTGCTGTTTTTTCCCTGATGTGTCTGCCGCTGAGACAGATAATTTCAGACATGTGGATGTTTGGGATTCCCAGAAGTTTTTTTTATCTTTTTATAGGTCCTGCTTATGGGGTGTACTATCCTGTAGTTGCGGTAATTCGCCTTTCTCTTTTTTTGATAATGGCTGTTCAGCTTGCACTTACAGCAAACCGTTATGAAAATTTTCAATGGCTCTTTATTGGAATTTTTGCAAGCGGTGTTTTCAGTGCTTTTATAGGTCTTCTGGAATTCTACGGAGTTATATCCCTGAATCCATTGCGTTTCGGCACACGAATGTCAACCCTCGGCGTTCTTCATTCCCTTTTTGTAAACCGGGCATGGTTTGGCGAGTTCGTTTTAATTACCATACCCTTTGTTTTGATCGGGTTCATGAACCGGTACAAAAAATTGTGGTTTACAATTTTCCTGTTTTTCTGCATGATCCTCTGTGAAATTGCACTAATTCTTTCAGGGGGCAGAGCAGGATGGGTTTCTTACCCGCTGATACTATTTTTCTGCTGGATTTTCGTTTATTTTTTCAAAGATCAAAAATTTGATTTGAATCAGTTAAAGTGGAAGAATATTATTAAAGTGGCTGTATCAGTACCGACAACAATCATTATAAGTTTACTTCTGGTCTTTTATTTGCTTATGCCTTTGTCAACCTATATGAAAGCCCATGGCAACAATGTGGCTATGCGCTCTGCTGCCAGTATGGATAATTTTTTGACACACCGGGTTTCACACATGATTGAGCATAACGATCGTGTCGGTGTATGGAATAAGGGCATCGATGTAGGGAGAGAGAGATGGTTGTATGGATTGGGGTATATGACATTTGGCTGGCATAGCCGTATTCTTGCTTCAATTCCTGATTCTATTTATTCTGTTAACAAAAATAATAAACCCAAAAATTTACATGAAACGCCTCACAGTTTGTACCTGCAACTGTTTTCAGGTGGCGGTTTTGTGGCTTTGTTCATATGGCTTATGATGACAGGATATGCCCTGTCCGTTCTTATTACGGACATTGTTATTAACCGGCGACTTTTGGATATTCCGGTTATTATTTCCATTATAAGCTTTCACGTTTACGGTATTTTTCAAAGCATGCAGACTGTTCCAATGATATGGATGATCTATTTTTTGTGTCTGGGGTATGCCATGACAATGGATCATGGGGTGCTTCCTGTGCGACTTATGAAAATTGGGGAGATCGCAGGCAGGATTTGCTGCGTGCTGATGATAATCGGATTTTTCGTGTATCTTTCAAATTTTGAATCCCGAAAAATGGCAGAAAAATACAATTTGGAAAATTATACCCGGGACCGTTTGAGAACTGCAGGCTTTTTGCCGCACTCGGAACGATGGAATTATGCTAAAGGTTACAGGTGGACAGGAAAAAAAGGTGTGGTGTTTCTGAAAAACAGTGTCAAATCCGTCAACCTCTCATTTTATTGCTGCACACCGGATGTTGACAAAAAGCCAGTTGAGGTGACAGTGCGAAATGGGAAAAAACTGCTTGATAAAATAATTTTCAAAGGAAAGAAAAAGATCATAAAACGGACATATGTGTTTCAAATATATAAAGACCGTTTAAAAACAGGTGACAAGAATCTGAATATAACTGTTTCCCGGACTTGGGAGCCCCATGCCTATCTCAGAAATTTTGACAGGCGTATGCTCGGTGTAGGGGTAAAAATAAACAGCAAGTCCTGATCAAAAGCACCTGCATCCTCTAATCGGGGTCAAGGCTTAATCAACTTCAAGCTATAATCTGATGTCAATCACCCTCTGCAGGATATCTTTGACAAAATTTTTCATGTTCTCCGTTCTATAATTTTTCAGATAATATTCTTTATTTTCGGCTATTTTTTCATCTTCAAGAAGCTTATCAATACCATGAGTTATGATCTCTGTCAGGTATTTTTCATCCGTTATATAAAGATCCAGCAGCGCAAGGGTTTTTATATTAAAGTCGCCAAAGATTGTAGGTGGCTTGCAATAAAAAAAGCCTGTGTGCTTTGGCCTTGGATAGTCTTTGAGACCGAAAATAATATTAGGTGAGGATTTTTTATTATTCATAGCAGGCCCTTTTTCTTTGAGAAGTATATTATGATTATGGTGTAAATTATTTGAAATGCTAAATAAGGAAGAAATACAAGCAGTCTTTTGGGGCTTAGTATTTTGACCATCCATATAGCACCTATTCCCTGCAAAATAGCAATTGCATAGTAAAAAATAGTTACTACAAAATGCTTGTGTCCAAGCTGAGTGAAAAGCTGGTACAAATGGGTAGTGTGCGCCTGAAAAACATTTTCCCCATTCAGCAGGCGGCGCATAAAGGTGAAAAATGTATCATAAATAAAATGAAAAAAAAGTAGAGGCATAACCAGCAGTGATATGTGTGCATTGTCGTAAAGAGCCGCAATAATGGATATGGTGGCAAATGTAAACCCTAAAAACGTGCTTCCAACATCACCCATGAAAATTTTTGCCCTTGGAAAATTAAATAGCAAAAAGCCTGCAACCGATGCTGCAATGGTATATGACACTATATAAGTAAAATTACTTCCAAGCCTGTAGGATATAAAACAAAAAAACATAGACGCAATAATGGCGTTTCCGCCAGCCATTCCATTGATACCATCCATGAAATTATAGGCATTTGTCATCCCAACGATCCACCAGAAAGTTATGATGTAGCTCACTGCTCCAAGGGAGTTGCTGCTGAAAAAGGGGATATTGGCTGGGAAATTAATCCTGTTTATGACAATACCGAAAACCATCACCACAACAGCACCAAGTGCATGGGATACGAGCCTTATGTAAAAGGGTTTTTTTTCAAGATCATCATACAGTGATATACCAGCTATTAAAAGACTTGAAAATGTGAACCCGAGGAAATATTTTTTTATAATCATGGTCTGACCATCCAGAAAATAGAGAATCGTCATGCTGAGGAAAAATGTGAAAACAATGGCCACTCCGCCTATGGTTGGGGTTGGTTTAGTGTGGGATGATCTTCCATTTGGAATATCAAGAATTTTTATGCGTTTTATCAATATCAGACTGATAACTGCAGAAACAAGAAACAGGCTGAACGCAAATAAACAATGTTTTATTATTAACAGGTTAGTCATAATCGAATTATTAAATAGTTCACACATCGCATTTTGTCAAGTCTTATCCCGACCTGATGCAATGGAAAGAGGGGGTTGCTTTTAAAGCCGATGCAAAATATTTTTAAGCGCAATACTTACCGAAGTAAAAATCCCGGCCCTGTGGTATTGCATGATCATTTCCTTTTCCCTGATGGTGGCGGAAGGGTGGCAATTGTCATGGCCAAAGCTTTTAATGCACAGCTGTGGGCAGGTGAGTATGATAAAAAAGCATTTCCGGAAGGATATTTTGGAGACCTTTCCATTTTTAGCCTGAAGGCATATGCTGCTGTGCCATTCTGGCTGAAATTTACCAAAACAGGTCAAATGTGGCATGCTTTTTCCGGATTTCAGAGGTTGCTCTTGCCATGGACAATTTTCAGTGGTTCCTTAAGTCTTCTGGCTCACAAGAGAATTGATGGGCCAAAAATTTTATATTGCCATACTCCACCAAGGCTTCTTTACGATCAGAAAGATTTTTATTTTAGTGATATATCTCCTTTTAAACGTCCTGCCATGAAACTTTTGATATCAGTTTATCAAAAAGTTTATGAGGAGGCCGTAAGAGATATGGACATTATCATTGCAAACTCAAAAAATGTTCAAAAAAGAATCAAACAATATCTTGCCAGGGATTCAGATGTGGTTTATCCTCCCTGTGATACAACTGGATTCAAATGGCTGGGGCAGGAGGACTATTATCTGTCAACCGCCCGCCTTGATATGTTGAAACGGGTTGATGTGATTGTCAGGGCTTTTTTGAAAATGCCTGATAAAAATCTTGTTGTGATTTCCGGGGGAAGTGAACTGAAGCGTATCCGGAATATGGCTCAAACTGCTTCTAATATCACCGTTCTCGGCTGGATTGATCAGCCGAAGTTGATGCAGTTGACCGGGCGATGTATTGCTACCATATATATACCGAGGAATGAGGATTTCGGAATGAGTCCTGTGGAATCCATGGCTGCCGGCAAACCTGTAATCGGGGTTGCGGAAGGAGGAATGCTCGAGACAGTGAAGGACGGGGAGACAGGGATACTCATAAAAACCCCAGGTGAACCTGATCCCGAAGATGTGATAAACTCTGTTCTGCAGATGACTGCGCATGCAGCAGCTGAAATGCGAAGCAAATGCGAGGCACGTGCATCGATTTTTGGAATAGAGCCTTTTATCAAAAAAATGACCGGAATCCTTTCAACGGGATCAGGCTTTGCACAACAGGAGCTGCATAACAGGTCAAAAAGTTGAATAATTAAGGTATTACTCTTTCATTTCTTTTTGTTTTGGTAATTGGAGTGCTTCGTTATCAGACTTTTCCTTCACAATTAAAGCAATAAACATTGCCAGCATTAAGGCTAATACCCCGGAAAGAACTGATATCAGAACTATTTTTTTGGCCTTTTGTGAGATATCCGAAACAATTTTCATTGAATCAGAAGTCAGTTCATATAAGCTGGAACTTTTCCCCAGCACCTGTGCATTTCTCACCGTTAGAATTCTCTGATAAGCATCTAATAATGTTACAAGTGACCGGTTAATATTTAAAATTTGTGTACCATAACCCTTTGCTAATTTGTTGTTGTTGTTATTGTTGTTGTTGTTGTCTAATACTTTAAGAGCTCTTTTCATTTTCTCAAGCTCTGAATATTGGACTTGTGATTTCAATGAAAAATCAATCTGCTTTAATAACAATGATTGACGAAACTCAGTGTCTTTTTGAGATTCAACCATACCAATGACTTTTGACAGGAACCCATCTCCATATTGAACCATCCCTCCGTTACCTGCGGAGATTCCTTTACTGGTTGAATGCCCTTTGGACTGTATTTCATAATACTTTAATGCTTCTGAATAGACTTTAGATTGTCTCGCCAAACCTGAAATTTTATCATTAATTGATTCAATTTTATTATTTAAATACAACTTTGCTTTATGTTTATTTTTCACCAACCCGAGAGTTGAAATAATCGAAAACATAGGATTCAGCTCAAAGCTGCTAAGATTTGTTAAACGTGCAGAAATGTCTGAAACAACCAGGCCTGTTTTAGGATCCTTAATAAAACCGCCAATTTCATCGTGTTGTAACTTGTCCAGAATATCTTTAAATAGTTTTGCCGAGTCCTGCATATATTTAACAGCCTGAAGATACTCGTAAGTTTTAACTAAATCAGGTTGATAAAACTGCTCTCCGGGAATCTTTAAATCCAGCACTCCAAGGTCTCTTATTGATATATCAGACCAGATTCTGGGAATATCCATTAATACTTTTTTAATAACCAATGATGATAACCCAAGGTGTTTTGAGTTTACATATGTCACCCTGGCGAAATTTGCTTGTGCAGCCTTGATTTCGCTGAGATATTGTTTGTTCAATGTTGCCAGTTCTGCAGTGTTCAATTTTCTATTGGCAAATAGCTTTTGATATTTTGCCTTGATGAAATTAGCATTTACAGCATAAGGAGCAACAGAAAAACTGGATGCAAAGTCATCAAAAGAAATCTTGTATGATTTTATATTGTTCATATCATATACTTTTTTAAGTACTGCCGTTGTAATTAAATCATTTTTAGAAAACCGCTGGCCTGATGGATAGGTTCCTTGAATAGAAGAAGGAAAATTAAATCTTATACATTCGGAATAATCAGTTACAGGAGGGGATAACAAATACTTAAATGCAATTATTCCTGCAACAGATACCATAATTAATATAACAAAACCTGCAATGAATTTTTTTCGGCGCCATATTTTGGAAAACAGCTCGTTCAGATTTATCTCATCCTCCTCTACATAATTAAACATTTCATCTCTTTGTATTTGTGACATCTCTTTTTAGTCCCTTCCTATTTAATTATAATTTCCAACTATTTAAATTCAATTTCCAACTACTATTTACAGATTTTCAAATCTGGCTCCTTACCATTATATTCCCTGAGCACACACCCAGATTCACTTGTCTTGTATTCCGGAACCATGACCTTAAGCTGTTGTTTGATTTTACATCCGTCGTAGTCACCGGCAATTTTGAGAAGTTCTTTAAGCTGTTGCTCCAGCAGAGGACGGTATTCCGAGGATAAAACCTGACCGTTGTTCTCAGGGCGCAGAACCAGTATTTCATCATGGTCAGTTGAGACAATACCTTCACCGTGTGTAATAAGCTCTTCATATAGCTTCTCACCGGGCCGTATTCCGCAATATTCTATTTTTATATCCTCATCCGGTTTTTTACCGGAAAGACGGATAAGATCCTTTGCCATGTCCGCGATCTTAACCGGGGTACCCATTTTAAGAATAAATATTTCTCCGCCCCGGCCCATGGTTGCAGCCTGCAGGATGAGCCTGCTTGCCTCGGGAATAGTCATGAAATAGCGGGTCATCTCAGGATGTGTCACGGTGACAGGACCGCCATTACGAATCTGACGTTTAAACAAAGGTATAACAGATCCGGAGGAACCGATAACATTTCCAAAACGAACAGCCATATATCGGGTGTTAGAAGCAGGTCTGGACTGCATGAGTAATTCGGTAATTCTTTTTGTTGTGCCCATGACATTGGTGGGCCGGACTGCTTTGTCAGTGGATACGATTACAAATCTTCCCACGCCATATTTTTCCGCCGCATCCATGGCCACCTCGCTTGCCCATACATTGTTGAATACTGCCTCCCAGGGATTACATTCCACCATGGGAACATGTTTATATGCTGCCGCGTGGAAAATCACATCAGGCCGGTATTGTCTCATGATTCGCTCCATGAGGACCTTGTCCTGAACACGTCCGAGAACCGGGATATTATTATGAAAATTCAGTTCATGTTCCAGTTCCATCTGAATTGCATAAAGCACGGTTTCACCCCGTTCGTACAATATGATATGTTCAGGATTAAACTTGGCAACCTGACGGACCAGTTCCGATCCTATGGAACCGCCTGCGCCTGTTACCATGACAACACATCCGGTAAGACATGCTGATATGGATGCGTTTTCAATATGAATGGGTTTACGGCCAAGAAGATCTTCATAGTTCACCTGCCGGAACTGGCGGATGGATGCATTCCCGTTGATCAGATCACCTATGCGGGGCAGTGTTTTATAAACGATATCCGCCTGCTTACAGGATTCCACCACCCGGCGCATCTGCTGTCCCGTGGCCGATGGAATGGCAATGAGTACTTCATGTACTCCCATGGAAATGACAAAATGGTGCAGAGAATCTATGGATCCCAAGACAGAAATTCCATGGAGAGAGCGGTTATGTTTACTCGTATCATCGTCCAGAAAACCTGCGACTTCATATCCCATACCCGGATTTTCTATTATTTCACGCAGGACCTTTTCTCCGGCATCGCCTGCTCCTATGATGAACACCCTGTGCAGATCGGATCTTCGTTTTTTATAAGTTTTGAGATCAAGTAAAACATGGGTCTTGAAATCACCCATAGTCAGAAAGACAGTTCGTATGGCTACGCGTACCCCGCCCGTGAACACAAAGGTCAAAAGTGCATCAATTATAAAGATCGATCGGGAAAAACCCTGCAGGCGCATCCACATGGAAAGAACAGTAACCGCAATAAGCTGGGCTAAGATAACTGCTTTGAACAGCCGCCATGAGTCCCGCACATCCGTATACCGCCACATTCCACGATACAGTCCAAAGGCAAAAAAGACTGCAAGTTTAATGGGTACCAGAACATAAAGCAGTATGATCACTTGATGCAGATACTGCGGTTTTAGTTCAAAATTGAATCTGAGCATAACCGCAAGAATCAGAGAAACCACAAATATGCATATATCCGTGGTAATAACCATATAGAAATGTTTATTCTTAAATTGCTGCAACATATTTTCCATTTATTATGTTCGAACCTTCGGTCTTTTTTTGTCAGAACCTTTGATCCTTATGAGGTAAATCTGAGCCAGGATCAGATTTGCCTCATGGCCGTTATAATAAAGAGCGGGCTTTTAATAAAGTAACAAATGCACTTTTTATGTTCGTTGTGAGGCTCCGTAGCGCTGTTCAGCTCGGCCTCATGGTCGTTATATGAGAGAAGGGGTAAAGAGTCAATACATTTCCACAGATGATACAGTTTTTTTTTAGTGCCTTACTCCTGCACTTCTATCATAAAAAACAAGAAAATTATGCAGCCATTTTCAATAGATTTTCAGTAGAAGCAGCTAATAGTGCATTTAAAGCTTTTGCCAATCGCATGCCTTTAATTGTCACCTGATATCTATTCTGTCTTGGTAGTTTGCGGATCATTCCATGAACTCTGAGTAACTTCAAATGGCGACTGACTTTTGCAGATAATTGCTTGTCTGTACGTTTTGAACCAGAAGTGGTATTCGACAATCCTTTTCTAAGCATTTTCTTGGTAAATCCCGAGATCATGAATGCAGGATCAGAGAGTAACAAAATAAGCTCACGGTCCTTCCCAACAGGATTAAGACCACGGAATTTTTGACCAT
>WFQS01000106.1 GCA_015486915.1 Desulfobacteraceae bacterium | reverse complement strand
TTCTTCTTCTTAAAGGCAGATGGCAAAGTTAATGAAAATCTCAAACTTGGTTTTTTCGGACTTTACAACAACCTTAAGCAGGAAAAGAAATATGCCACCAATTACAGTGCCAATTATTACTGGCTCGGTTTAACAGGTAAATTCAAGGCGGACAGGATATTCGGAGATTTTGATGCCATATATAACGGTGGCACCATAAATTATGATAAAGGCCTGGGTCATGATGTTGACCGCAGTGGATACCTTGGTAATTTAACGGTCGGCTATAAAGTCAATGATAAATTCAAAATCTCTTTAAATACGCTGTATGTCAGCGGTGACGACAACCCCAATGATAATAATGCAGATAATTTTGATTCCGTTGATGTGGATATAAAATGTGGCGTTGTTCTGTTTGACCATGATTCCCTTGCCGGCGAAGCTGATAATTTTGTATCCGACGGTCCTTTTATCAATGACAGAGGACTTATAAATATTGCCCTTCAGGGTGAATACACAATTGATGCAAAAAATAAGGTCAGAGCTGCTGTACGCAAGCTGTATTCTGCAGAAGATCTTGATTATATCACAGGCAAAAAGAAAGATAATGATATCGGGTATGAATTTGATCTGTGGTATACTTATAAATTTAATAAAAACGTAGCCCTTAAAGCTGACTTCGGCTACCTTGTCACAGGTGACGGGGCAGACCAGCTCACAGCGGACGGAAGTGCTGACAGTGGTATTTACGTGGCAAGTGCCGGTATGGTATTTAAATTTTAAATATTTTTTTATTCAAATTATCCAAAGGATATTATTCCTTTTCTACAAAACGGCCATGGGACCGAGCTGAACTGAGCTGCGGTTCCCCATGGCCGTTGTCAATGACTTATTCCCGGCTTTCAGCAAAAAAACAGAAAAATTTCTGGACTGCTGTTAGCAAAGCTTTAGAAAGATAATGTACATCAGACATCCATTTTTCAGGCAGAAACGCTTTTAATCAATCCAAGAGAAGATTCAAGTATTTTTCCCTTAAACCTTGTGGAAAGTGCAGTTTCAAGCATTTCAGATGAAATCACTTTTTTTAACTGAGCCATGACAGAAAGGCTTGCAAGGGCCATATCAAAAGATTTAATTTGCTGTGCTTTAAAATCAATTTCAAGTATTCCGGCTTTGGTACGGGGAAGCTCAATACCCTTTGATTTTATAATAAGAGAGTTTTCACCAAGGGATTCAAGCATTTTATACCTGCGTTTTACGCCTTCATCTGCAAGGGCTATGATGATATCAGGAGAAGTAATTCCGGTAAACCCGATTTTGCCCTTTGCAAGCACAAGTTCACTCACGGAATGTCCCCTTAAAACAGTGATGGGATAATCATTTTTCTGTGTTGCATGAAGTCCCTGTGAAATTCCTGCAAGGCATAAAATTTCACCAGCCGTTATTATTCTCTGGCCTGCACTTCCAAGTATGACAATTTCCTGTCGCTTTGATTCAAGGGGCTCAAACACGGCATCCACGCAGGCAGGTTTCTTTGCAGGGCTTAAATCCTCTGCAATCCTGTAATAGTGCTTAGAATATTCTTCTCTTTTATTTTCTTTGACAGGGCCCTTCAGAGCCTGCAGCATCCCAAGGGATTGATCAATTGTTTTCGGGGTCAGCTTATTTTTCTTTGTAAATCTTCCGGTACACATTCCCCACATATCAATTATTGAAAATCCGTCAAATTTGATTGCATTTTCAATTTCTTCTGCAATATTATCATCGTAAACGGAAGTTCTTGTCACAAAACCTGCGCCTGCTGAAGCTGCGACATGACAGACATCCATGGGTTTTTCAAGCTGATTTAAAAAACCTGATCCACCCATCGCATCTGCAGGTGTTGTTGAGGAAAACTGGCCACCTGTCATTCCGTAATTAAAATTATTCAATATTAGTAAAGTAAGATTAATATTACGGCGGCAGGTACTTAAAAGATGGGCCCCGCCAATTCCAAGTCCTCCGTCCCCCATGGTGACAATGACATTAAGATCCGGCCTTGCCATTTTCAATCCCGTGGCATAGGTTAATGCGCGTCCGTGAAGTCCGTGGAAAGCATGGGTGTTAAAGAAAGTATCAAAAAGCCCTGAGCATCCTATATCGGAAACTAAGGCAATTTTATCTGCATCAAGTCCGAGATTGACAAAAACTTTGTCAAGAACCTTTGTGACACGTTCATGGGAACATCCCGGACAGAAAATAAGCGGTCTTGATGAATTTAAAAAACTATCCATGATACACTGCCTCCTTAATCTGATCCGGTGTGATAAGAGTACCGTTCATAATGCCGAGGAAATCTATTTTTTTATCGGAAACAATCCTTTTAATTTCCCTGACATACTGGCCAAGGTTCATCTCCACCACAAGAATTTTTTTAAATTTTGCGGCTTTTTGCCTAATCAGTTCTTCCGGCACAGGCCACAATGTCTTTAAAACAAGGAGGGAGACAGGCTTTGCAGCATGGGATAACGATTCCACAGCCTCTTCTGCAGCACGCGCGGTCACTCCATATGTGATGATGAGCGTGTCGG
>WFQS01000105.1 GCA_015486915.1 Desulfobacteraceae bacterium | reverse complement strand
GGTTCAGCTTTGCCTCATGGTGTTTATATCTAATTTATGAGAGGCTGCAGCAAAGAATGATTAATATATTTCGAAAAATATTCTGTTTTGTAACATTTTTTATGATATTTATAGTGTTAGGTACTCCTTTTAATGGTTTTTGTTCCGATTATACCTATATTAATATCAGCAACCCCCTTTTAAGGAAGATTCCCATTGCAGTACCGGATTTTAAAAGTTTATCAGGCAATTTAAAGGAAATTCGTTATGGTAAAGATGCGTTAGATATTTTGATTAATGATCTTGATTTTACAGGATATCTTCAGACCATGGATAAAAAGTCATTTCTGCAGGATCCTTCGAAAACCGGAATTTCCGGTGCGGAAATTAATTTTAAAGACTGGACAACCATAGGAGCTGAACTGCTTGTAACAGGTGGTATTCTCGTCAGTGACAGTATTGTCACCTTAAAATTGAGACTTTTTGATCCTTTCAAAGGCAGCCTGCTGGTTGGGAAGGTATACACCGGCCATATATCGGATATCAGGAAAATGGTGCATCGTTTCTCAAGTGAAATATCATATAAGCTTACAGGTAAAAAGGGTGTATTTTCCAGTAAAATAGCCTTTGTTTCCAAATTTAAAAAGCATAAGGAAATTTTTGTATGTGATTTTGATGGTTATAATCCTGTACAGATAACCCATCTGAAAAGCATTACACTTTCACCTTCATGGTCTTCTGACGGCAAGTACCTTGCATATACTTCCTTTGCCAGGGGAAAACCGGATATCTATATAAAAAATTTAAAAGAAAAACGTGGCGTTGTTGTGGCATTTAAGGGTATAAATATTACCCCTGACTGGGTTCCCGGCAAGTTTGCATTCGCGGCCTGTTTAAGTTTTTCAGGTGATCAGGAAATTTATTTGTTGACCGGGAAGGGGAAAATTATTAAGAGACTAACAGAAAGCTGGGGAATTGATGTTTCTCCTGCTTTTTCACCCGATGGAAAGAAAATGGCGTTTGTTTCCAAGAGATCGGGTACGCCACAGATTTATATTAAGGATCTTTCCACAGGTAATTTAACAAGGCTAACATTTCAGGGACGTTATAATACGTCTCCTGCATGGTCTCCTTCCGGAGATAAAATTGCCTATGTAGGATCTGTAAAGGATGTTATTAATATTTATACCATAGGAATTGATGGCAGTGAGTCTGTTCAGTTGACTTCAGGTACAGGGGATAATGAAGACCCTGCATGGTCACCGGACGGAAATCTTATAGTTTTTACGTCCAATCGGGAAGGTGTTTCACGGATTTATGTTATGACTGCTATGGGAAACGATCAGAGGCGCCTTTTAAAAATTAAAGGTGCCCAGAGTGAACCTGACTGGTCTTTAGGTCAAGGCAGTTGATGGAGAATAAATAAATTTAATTGATTTAAGGAGGAAAGATGAGAAAAAGATTATTTTTAAATCTGGTAATGGTGGTTATCGTAGCAGGACTTTTTTTCACGGTTTCGTGTGCAAAAAAAGCTGTTGTTTCAACTCCTGCTCAAACTCCGGTTCAAAAAGTACAGCCCGTAGTCAATAATAATAATAATGGCATGAGTGCTGAAGAAATAGCCAGGCAGAAGGCTGCCAATGAAGCACAGATCAAAGAACAGGAATTAAAAGAGGCTGCTGCAAGGAAAAAAGCTGCAGCCATGGGAAGATTTGTTAATCAGGATATCCATTTTGCTTTTGACAGTGCCCAGTTGACTCCAATGTCCCAGATGCTTTTAAAAGAAAAAGCTCAATGGCTTGAGGATAACATGTCTGTGGATGTTCGTGTTGAAGGAAACTGCGATGAGCGCGGCACAACTGAGTACAATCTGGCCCTTGGAGAAAGACGTGCCATGTCAGTTAAGAATTATCTTGTTGATCTTGGCATTTCGGGCTCACGCCTTACAACCATAAGCTACGGTGAAGAAAAGCCCCTTGATCCGGCACATAATGAAGCAGCATGGGCCAAAAACAGGCGTGTACATTTTACGATTCAATAATGATAGTCTCGTAAAAAGTCGAAAATAGCAAACTTGCTATTCATAATTTCAGTATGTTAGGGAACTTCCAAAAAATAATTTACGCATCCTGTTTGCCCTTTTGCCCGTTTTCTCTGTTGTGATAACAGGCACATAGTTCGACTATGCACCTGTCATCACGCCTTGAAAACGAACAAAAATACTGCACAATATACGTATATTAT
>WFQS01000104.1 GCA_015486915.1 Desulfobacteraceae bacterium | reverse complement strand
GGTAAATTGAAGAACATAATAAAATTTTTGAGAGCCTTAAAAAGTCTTAATCATCTTGATAGTTTCATCCCGGAGCCAGGTATATCTCCCAAGTTGTTGTGGAAGTTGAAAGGTAAACAAAGAATCCGGGCTACCGGAGATAAAAAGAAGAGGAATTAGACAGTGACCGATCAAGCCATAGTGTCCCTGTGGGGCCAACCAGTAGGATATGTTGTCTGGCAAAAAGAACTTGGGTATGCAGTGTTTGAATACGAATCAAGTTTTTTAAGATCCGGCTTAGATATTGCTCCAATCCACATGAGCATTAAAGATGCCCAAAGAGGTGATAAGATTTTCTTTTTTCCGGATCTGCGCAACAAAACTTTTTTTGGGTTACCTGGATTATTGTCTGATGCCTTGCCGGACAAATTTGGAAATCGGATCATTGATGCATGGCTGGCAAGAAACGGGAGGGACCCAAAAAGTTTTAACCCTGTTGAGCGACTTTGTTATATGGGGAAACGGGGCATGGGAGCTTTAGAGTTCGTTCCCCAAACGCATCCCAAAAAATTAAACGAGTCTGCTTCTGTTGAAATAGCTCAACTTGTCAAACTGACACAGAATATAATGGAACACCGCCAATCATTGGATGCCAGCCTTGGAAATATTGAGTCTGAAAACACAGAAGCATTAACTGATATTCTACGAGTAGGAACTTCAGCAGGTGGGGCAAGACCGAAAGCTGTTATAGCCATCAATAAGGAAGGACACATCAAATCAGGTCAAATGATTGCACCCAGGGGTTATGACTATTGGATTCTAAAATTTGATGGGGTATCCGATGATGAACTTGGTGAACCCAAAGGATATGGACGTATTGAGTATGCATATTATTTAATGGCAAAAGCAGCAAAAATAAATATAACCGAATGTCGTTTATTAGAAGAAGGAGGTCGGGCACACTTCATGACAAAACGTTTTGATCGTGAACAGACTGAAAAAATCCACATGCTGTCGCTTTGTGGCCTTGCTCATTTTGATTTTAATGTGGCAGGTGGTTATAGTTATGAGCAGGCGTTTGGAGTGATGAGAGCCTTGGAAGATTTAAAGCAAGCCGACATGGAACAACAATTCAGGCGTATTGTATTTAATGTTTTAACAAGGAATCAAGATGATCATACTAAAAATATATCTTTTCTGATGGATAAATCAGGCTGTTGGCGGTTGTCTCCTGCGTATGATTTGACCTTCTCATACAATCCCGGCGGAGTATGGACAAACCAACATCAAATGAGCTTAAACGGGAAACGAGACGGATTTGTTTTTGATGATTTTTTGCAATTAGGAGAAACAGCACAGATAATAAAATCAACAGAGATAATTAAAGAAATCATAGATACTGTTCAACAATGGCCTGATTTTGCAAGACAAGCTGGTTTGAGCTACACATACATACAAAAAATATCTGCAGCACACAGAGTCAATCAAATCAAAAATACATTTCCAAACAAGTTCGTTAGCCCATCTATTCATCTTCATCAATGAAATCTGGGTAAAGTTTTCTCATGCATTCAGGACAAATGGAATGAGAAAATTTTACATTCATCTTTTGGCTGATATAACTCTCTATCTGTACCCAATTATCTTGATCTTTGGGAGAGGTTCCCTCACGTCTTATTTTTTTACAATAGGAACGCCAGTTACCCGGCGCCCCACATTCTCGCCAATAATAAATGCTTCTGTGTTGCCGTCGATGCACGTTAAAACCCTCGGCATCCGCAAGTGTAATTTCGAAGCTGTACCAGCACTTCAGGGTGAACGATCACCCCTGCGGCCTACAAAATTCTCTGCCTATGTTTAAGCTCATATTGTTCGCTTCAGGTATAGAACCGGACAAATTCCCTGTCAATAAGTTTAAAAATCTATTTTTGGGTCTTTACCGTTTAGAATTCAAAACCTCACTGATTTTTTGTGAAAGATCCCTCATCGCAACAGGTTTCAGCAGGAAGCCCTTAATGCCAAGAGATGCAGCCTTTTCCTGTGACATGGTTTCACTGAATCCGGTACAGAGCAAAATGGAAATATCAGGGCGTATTTTGATGAGTTCCCGTGCCAGTTTATCTCCTGACATATTTGGCATTGCCATGTCGGTGATAATTAAATCAAATCTATTTGGAATTTTTTTAAAAAGTTCAAGGGCTTCAATGCTGCTGGAGCGGGAAGTCACTTTATATC
>WFQS01000103.1 GCA_015486915.1 Desulfobacteraceae bacterium | reverse complement strand
CTGCCGGCTTTGTGCGCCATTAGAGATCATTTTCCCAATGCACACATCACATGGCTTGTGGAAGAGATCGCAGCAGGTATAATAACAGGCCACAAAGCCCTTGACCGGGTTATCATATCAAAAAGAAAAACATGGGTCAGGGAACTTTTTTCAAAGAAATGTCTGTCAGGTATAAAACATATTTTCCAGTTTTTCAAAACTTTAAGAGATACAGAATACGATATCATAATTGATTTTCAGGGGCTTTTAAAAAGCGCTGTCATGGTTTTTCTTGCAAAGGGGAAGAAAAAAACAGGGTTTGGAAAGGGTATGGAACATGCCGAGATGAGCTATTTATTCTATAATTGCCGGGTTCCGGCGGTGAGTATGGAGGTTCACGCCCTTGACCGCTATATGATTCTTGTTAAAACCCTTGGAATTTCATCTAAAAAAATCCGGTATGATCTTCCAATATCATTAAAAACAAAAACAGATATCAGACAGAAACTCATAAAGGCCGGGGTTCCGTTAAATAACTTCCTGATCTGCATAAACCCTTCCGCAACATGGCCTTCAAAACTCTGGATTGATAAACGGTTTGCAGAAATTGCAGCAAAACTGCTGGATCAGGATCAAATTTCCGTTGTGTTTACAGGTTCTGCCTCTGACAGAAAGATGATTGAAAAAATCATTGAAATGATGCGCTCAGCATCTGCAAAGGAAAAAAACAATCCTGCCATGCCGGTTAATTTTGCCGGCAGAACCAATTTAAAAGAACTTGCCGCATTGTATGAGGCAAGTGATCTTCTCATTACAACCGATACCGGTCCCATGCACCTTGGTGCTGCATCGGGCACAAAAGTAATAGCTGTTTTTGGTCCCACAGCACCCTGGCGTACGGGTCCTTATGGTAAAAACAATATCGTGATCAGTGGAAAAACCGGTTGCAGCCCGTGTTTTAAAAAAACCTGTCCCATAAAAACCCATGCATGTATGAATGAAATTTCAACGGACAAGGTATGGAAAAGCATTGAATCAATTTTTTATGAAAGATAACAGAGGTTAGGATCGGAGATTATGAATAAAAATTCCATAAGTCTTGCTGTGATAACAGAAAACGAAGAAAAAAATATACAAAGAATGCTGGAAAGTGCTGCATTTGTGAACGAAATAATCGTGATTGATTCAGGCAGTACAGATCAAACAGCAGATATTTGCAAAAGGGCAGGGGCAAAAGTTTATCACCGGGAATGGCCGGGGTTTGCCGATCAGAAAAATTTTGCATTTGAGAAATGCCGTTGCAGCTGGATTCTCAGCCTTGATGCAGATGAGGCTTTATCAAAAAATCTGGCCACGGAAATAAAAAATGCAGTTCAAAAAGCAGAAAAAGACATAACCGGATTTTCCATGCCAAGACTTTCCTTTTATCTTGGAAAATGGATCAGGCACGGGGGCTGGTATCCTGACAGAAAAACAAGGCTTGTCCGCAGAAAAGCAGCAGAATGGCAGGGCAAAGGTCTTCACGAAAAACTTATAGTTAAAGGAAAGGTGAAAAAACTTAAAAATCCCATTCTACACTATGTTTATAAAAACATTTCCCATCAGATTAACACAATTAACAATTACTCCACTGCCTATGCAAAAGATACCGGGGTAAAAGGGGGTGTTTTTCTTATTCTGGGGTTATTTCACATGGCAGTGAAATTTTTTGAGTGCTATTTATGGAAAATGGGATTTCTCGATGGCTGGCAAGGATTTATTATAGCGATGAATTCAGGCTGGTACATTTTTATAAAGCATGCAAAGGCATGGGAAAAGACTTATGTTTCAAGGGAGAAAATAACCTGTGAATGAGTCTGAAATATCTGTAAGTATCATTATTTTAAGTTATAATACCAGACAGCTTGTACTTAACTGCCTCGAATCTGTATACAAAACCGTTAAGGATTTAACATTTGAAATCCATGTGGTGGATAACGCTTCTGTTGACGGAAGTGTTGCTGCCATATATGAAAAATATCCCGGGGTAAACATTATTGAAAACAGGGAGAATCTAGGGTTTGCAAAGGCAAATAACTCAGCCCTTAAAAAAATAAAAGGCAAATATGCCCTGTTATTGAATTCAGACACAATTCTAAAAGAAAATGCCGTGAAAATTTTATATGATTTCATGGAAAACACCCCTTGTGCAGGTATTGCCTGCGGAAAGCTTCTGAACGAGGACGGCTCAAAACAAAACTCCTTTGCCGGTTTCCCGAATTTTTTTAATCTGATCATTAATGAAAGTGTATTAAACGCCCTGATTTTCAGCCGTAAAAGCAAAAGATCAAAGATAAAATCCCCTGTACCGGTTGATTCCTGTATAGGGGCGTGTATTTTAATCCGAAAAAAAGCCATATCAGAAGTGAATTTTTTTGATGAATCCTTTTTCTTCTTTTTTGAAGAAACCGACCTTGCATTCCGCATGATGCAAAGGGGCTGGTTGTCATATATTGTACCTGATGCAAAAATTTATCATCTCCAGGGAAAAAGTGTGGGGCATAATATTAAATCCAGAAAACTTTTTTATGAATCAAGGTATATTTATTTTAAAAAACGTTACGGCCCCTGGTCTGTTATGGTTTACCCCATTGTTTTAATGAAACTTCTTACAGATATCGTATCAAATTCTGTAATCTGTCTTTTGACACTGTTTATCAATGACAGATACAGAGGCAGATACAGAAAAAAACTCATGATCTATCTGAAATTATTACTCTGGCATATAAAGGGATGTCCGAAAACGACAAGACAATAAGATGATTTTTAAAAACAGATTTATAAGTAAGGGAAAAATTATTGATAAAAAAAGAATCAAAAAAATCCTTTTGATTCAATTAGGCGATATTGGTGATCTGGTACTGACCCTGCCCGCAATATACGCCCTTAAGCAGACATTCCCGGGGGCTGTTCTGACTGTGGCTGTTCGTGAAAAAGCCGCGGCACTGCTTTTGGGCTGCCCTGAACCGGATGATGTGATATCGGTGGATAAATTCAGGAAAGGTGCAAAAGGTATTCGTCATCAGCTTTTGCTGATGAAAAATCTGATTCTGTCGGATTTTGATCTTTGCATTGAACTCAGGACAGGTACAAGAGGTGGAGTTCTTTCCCTTTTATCAGGAGCTTTGTACCGTGTAGGGCGATTTGACCATGAGGCAAAGCTTCGTAACTTTATTTTTACCCATCTTGTTGATCCTGATAATGAAGAAAACCAGCATTCCATTGATCATAATCTTAATATTCTTTCCCCTTTAAACCCTGCTGTACCCGTTAATTTATATCCATGCATTCATGTCCCAATAGATATTAAACAAAAAGTTTTAAATGAACTGAACCGTGAAAAAATAAACAAAAAAAAATTTATTGTACTGCATCCCTTTTCCATATGGCAGTATAAAGAGCTTCCTGCCACACATTATATTAAACTGATTCACCATATTTCAGATGTGTGGGGATTGCCTGTTGTCATTACCGGCTCAGATCAGGAGCATAAAAGGGCACAAGTTTTAATTAAGGCATCAAAAAGACAGGTCTTAAATATGGCCGGAAAAACCTCAATTATTGAAATGGCGGGATTGCTGCAGCAGGCAGGCCTTGTGGTTAGTATCGACACATCTGCCATTCATATTGCAGCGGCTGTAAATACACCTACCATAAGTATTTTCGGGCCGTCATCCCCTGTAAACTGGGCACCAAAAGGGGATCAGCATATTGTAGTAGCAAATAAAATGAAATGTATACATTGTAAAAGAAAAGGCTGCAATGACAGTGAAAAAAGCCGATGTCTTTTGACCCTTGATTCAAATGTCACAATTGAAGCCGTTGACAGAGAGATAAAAAAACTGAATTTAGTATCTGCCATGAATAACGAACTTGAATAACGAACTTGAATAACAACAATAAAATTTAAATGAATAAAAAAACAATTGTTAAAATATCTTTAAACCCTCTTGTTTTCGTTGTAATGACAGGGCTTATATTCCGGCTTATTGCCTGGCATAACACCTGTATTGTCAATCCTGATGCCATTGCTTATATTGCCCAGGCAAAGGCTATATACAGCAACAATTATTCTGCCATATTTGCAAGGCTTGATTTTCTATCAATTTATTCTCTCTGTGTCGCCTTTATGTTTCCCCTGTTTTCAAACTGGATTCTCACAGCCACCGTGATTTCACTGTTTTTCGGGACTATAACCATTATTCCCCTTTATTTTTTCCTCATGGAATATCTTGACAGGCAATATGCCCTGGCCACTACTTTAATTACAGCCACTCTTCCCGTATTTGTCAGCAGAAGTGCAGATATAATCAAAGACCCCATGTACTGGTTTTTTCTGACAGCAGGACTTTATTTTTTTGTGCATCATCTTAAAGTTAAAAATACAAAACAGGCCTTTGTTTCCTTTATCTTCTTTTTTCTCGCAACCCTTGTGAGGATAGAAGCTGTCGTTGTCCTTCTGATAAGTTTTATTTTTTTTATTGTCTGCAGTAAAAACAGAAAACATGTGATGGGATTAATTGTTCTTTTAAGTGTGATAGGTATATCCATTGCCTTTAATATTGAAGTTTTACGGGCAGGTTTCACTAAGTTTTTCCGATTTGGTTATGTAATAAATCTTGTGAATGGTTTTTATCATAATTATCAGTTATTAAGAACTCAGATAAAACATCTTGCACTTCAGCAGCCTTTGACAGAAAAACTTTTTCTGCTGGATGCAACACGGGACATGTGGCTCATAGGCATTGAAAAAGTTTTTAACAGTTTTCTTGAAGGCGTTGCCTATATCCCGGGTTTTTTCTGCGTGATCGGCATACTCTCGTTTCCCATGTCAAGAATGGATAAAAAATTTACCTATTGCTTCGCTCTTATATCTGCCAGCTTTTGTGCGCTTTATATTTTTAATCTTGATACATGGATTCTATCCTATCGCTATGTGATTCTTTTTATTATCCCGGTCTCTGTCTTTATGGGGCTTGGCTTGAAAAAATGCTGTGTATATGCGGCCCAAAAATGTAATATCTCCGAAATTACCGCAATGAGAATACTTGTTGCAGTTGTTCTTGTTATAGCCCTTGCCAAAGATTTAAAACCAAGAAGGGCAAATCAGGTCATGGAAAATAGATCCCAGGTTTATCTTTCCATTCAAAACAATTTGCACGTGAATAATAATTTCATCAAATCCAAAAAAATAAAAGGTTGGTTTTAATATGCATGGCAGATCCATTTCACATACACCAACACATAAGTTCAGTTCCGGTCCTGTCATACATGACAAATCTGACAAAACGATAAAAATCGCAGTTATCATCCCGAAATACGGTCTTATGGGTGGTGCGGAAAATTTTGCTTATCAACTGACCGAAAGGCTTGCACGGTTTGAAAAAACGGAAATTCATGTTTTTGCAAATAAATGGCAAAAAGGAAACTCTTCCGTATATTTTCATAAAATACGGACAATTCCGTTTCCACGTTTTCTTGAATCCTTTTCCTTTGCCATTAATGTCTTTTTAAAAACCCGCGGCAGATATGACATCATCCACAGCCATGACCGAATTTTTTTTATGGATATTTTTACATTTCATGGCATTCCCCATATTACATGGATAAAAGAAATCCGCAAAAAAAGATGGCTTAAATTATCTGACATGGTAATTGCCTGGATCGAAAAAAAAGGAATTTCAAATCCATACCTTAAAAAAATTCTGCCTGTTTCATCCATTGCTGCAGATGAAACCCGGAAAATATATGATCTTGCAAGTGATATGATAAAAATTATCCATCCCGGAATTTCTCCTGATTTTTTTAAAAACCATGACAAAAAAGCGGCAAGAACAAGCATAAGAAAACGTTTTGGATTCCTGGATTCAGATATTCTGCTGCTTTTTGTTGGCATGAACTTTGAGATCAAAAATCTTGATCTTGTGATGGAATCCCTGGCTCAATGCAGTAACAAAGGTAATAATCCATTTAAATTATTGATTGTGGGCAGGGGTAACAAAACAAAATACACAAAAAAAGCAGAAAACCTTGGAATTTTAAATTGTGTAGCCTTTGCCGGGGCAACACCTTTTGTTCAGGATTTCTATCTTGCCTCGGACATTTTTATCATGCCCTCAAAATACGATACCTTTGGCATGGTAGTTCCTGAGGCCATGCTGGCAGGACTGCCGGTGATCATATCCAGTACCGTTGGCGCCAAAGACATTGTGGTTGACAAATCAAACGGATTTATTATTCCTCCCGAGGCAGATCCTGTTATGGTAAGCAGGATTATCTTTAAACTGCAGGAACCCTCATTAAGAAAAAAAATGGGGGAAAAAGCACGCCTTGCAAGTCTTTCATGTTCTTGGGATGCAATGGCAAAAGAAATTTATTCCCTTTATCTTTTTATTATGAAAAGGAAAAATGCTTTGAATCCAAATAAGGACAAAAATTGAATATTTATAAAACTGAACAGCCATATGACCTGTCGGTGATCATTGTAAACTATAATACAGCCGATTTTATCATAAGGTGCTTAAATTCAATTTCATTACAAAAAAATGTTTCTTACGAGGTGATTCTCATCGACAATGGTTCCAAAGACGGAAGTGTTGAGATCGTAAAAAATAATTTTCCATGGGTTAAACTGATAGAAAATAAAGAAAACCTGGGATTTGCCAGGGCCAACAACCAGGGGCTGAAGGTGTCATCAGGACGGTATATCTATTATTTAAACCCGGACACTGAGCTTGCCACAGGTGCTTTTAAAAAATTAACTTCATACATGGACACAAATTTAGAAGTAGGTCTTGCCGGTACCTGTATCATAAACCCGGATGGTTCATTACAGTCT
>WFQS01000102.1 GCA_015486915.1 Desulfobacteraceae bacterium | reverse complement strand
TCTTTATCTCCTGTTTTGTCGATTATAAGACTGACTCCAAGCTGTTTATTTGTTGATGATGAGTCTATTTTTAATACATTTTTTTCTGCAGAGCCAAACCGCATATGAATTTCAGATAATTCAGTCTGTGTATCCTGTAAGGAAAAATTCAATTGTGATTTTTTAAATAGTCCTTCATTCCCTGCAAAAACACGAAACAAAGACTTTGAATACTGTTTGGCTGCGTTTTTTAAATGTTTTGATAAATCCCTTGTATAAGACTCCAAATCTATTATGACAGACCCATCCTGGTACAATTCAGTCAATATATCTTCTTCAACTTTGAAAATGGGATAATTGAGCAAAAAATCCAAAAAACCGAAAGTTGCATGGGTGGCATAGGTTTTTCCTGTGTTGTTCTTACCACAAATAACTGTCAGTTCACCTATTTCAAAATCAGCCTGTTCCAGGGCCCCCAATTGTCTGACTGATATTCTCATTAACAATTCTCCTATATGGTTGTAAATTCAATCCACGGGACAACGACTTCCAGGAGGTTCATACCGCCATGACATATATGCAAAAAAACATCTCTGAGCCTTCCATTCCATTATCCCATCACCACATGCTGTTTGTTATGGGTCATGACAATGGGAGGCATGAACTGTTATTAACACTATTGATTTGCACTTTACAGGTACAATTCGGTCACATTAGGCTAAGGATCAAAAATTTTATAAGTTGAACGAGGTCAAATTTACATAGATGACATGGAAAAATCAAGTTTTCTCTCGATATCCGGATCTTTATTATAAGGAGGCAAAGTAGCGCAGTCCAGCTCGGTCTCATGGCAGTTATAACGAAAGCGGAAGAAAAATTGTAAAACTTGATCCGGGATATGTGTTTTTTGCAGATATACTGCCGCCAAGGGCGCGTACAATGGAAAGGGCAAGGCTCAAGCCAAGACCATTTCCCGGCTCAGAACGGCTTTTATCACAGCGGTAAAACCTGTCAAAAATTTTTGGGATATCTTTTTCTTCCATGCCTTTGCCTGTATCTCTTATTTCTATTTTTACATTTTTCCCGGCAATATTAACGGACAGGTTTATTTTTCCTCCGGAAGGAGTATATTTAATGGCATTGTCAATGAGGTTCGCCACGACCCGCTGCAGCTTTGAACGGTCTCCATTTACAACAACATGTTCCGGTAAAAGGTTCATGGTGATTTTGATTTTTTTATCCTCTGCTGCAGGTAAAAACAGATCTGCTGCTTCTTCCACAATCTCCTGGATATTTACAGGTTTCAGTGCAAAACCTGCAGCCCCTGAATCCGTTCTTGCGATTTCCAGCATTGTTCCGATCATCTCGATGAGATCATCGCTTGCCTCAATCACAAGGGCTGCCATTTCCATGTACTCATCAATATTGTCCGTATATTTTAACATGGTTTCAGCCATGCCGCGGATACGGGTGATCGGTGTACGCAGTTCATGGGCGATATTATCGGTTATCTCGTGCAGCTCTTCCATTAAAGATTCTATCTGCTCCAGCATCTCATTAAAAGCACGGGCAAGGGCGCTTATTTCTTCACCTTCTCCTGTTAATTCAACCCTCTGACCGAAATCATGCTTTCCAATGCGGATTGCAGTCTGCGTTATTCTTTTAATTCCTGACATGGCTTTTCTCGCCATGAGCCACCCAATGAGGCCTCCACATACAATCATGATCAAAAGGGCCGTACCAAAGGTCTCACGATATCTTTCCAGCAGAAGTTCATCTTCTTTAAGGGTAACACCTATCCTGATAATGTTCCCGTCAAAGGCAGATGCTTCAACAACCCTTGTTTTATGACGATGCCCGGGCAGAAAAAGTGTACGAAAGCAGCGGGTGTTCTTAAAATCATCCGGTGTAAACACGCCGGAGCACTTAAGGTTAATATTTTTCCAGTGATGTAAATCAGATGCTGCAAGTACTTTGCCGTTTAAAGATACAAGCTCAAAAAAGACACGTCCCGTGCCCCTGGAAGCTGCCTCACGGATGAACTCGGATTCAAGCGCTTTAACACCGTGTTCCCTGTAAAGAGTTGAAAATTCATTTGCCGTATCCATTATCTCCCTGTCTGTATTTTCATGGAGATGCGAGGCAAGAAACACATAAACCACTGCAAATACAACGATTGACAAAAGGCTGAACACTCCGAGATACCAGATGGTAAGCCTGAAAGTTGCTGTATGCAGAAATTTATATCTGGGCCTGGATCCGATTTTCCTGAAATCTTTATTTTTTTTCTTCAAGAACATATCCTGCACCGCGTATTGTGTGGATGAGATTCTTTTTAAAGGGACGGTCTATTTTTTCCCGCAGCCGGCATACACGGGATTCCACCACAGTTGTTCTGGGATCAAAATTATAATCCCAGACATGCTCCATGATCATTGTCTTTGAAACAACCCTGCCGGTATTTCTCATCAGGTATTCAAGAAGAGCGAATTCCTTTGGCTGCAGTTCAATCTCAAGATCATCCCTGAAAACCTTATGCCTGATAATATCCATTTTCAGATCACCAACGGAAATTGAACCGGGTTCTTCTACCCTGCTGGCACGTCTGATCAAAGCCTGTATCCGCGCTGTCAGTTCGGAAAAGGCAAACGGTTTCACAAGATAATCATCTCCGCCTGCCTGAAGGCCCCTGATCCTGTCATCAACGGAAGTTTTTGCACTGAGCACGATGACGGGAAGCCTGCTTCCCTCAAGCCTTATTGCATCAATCACTGAAAGACCATCCATTTTCGGCAGCATGATATCAATAACCGCAGCATCATAGGATTCGGTTAAGGCAAGATGAAGGCCGTCCTCTCCGTTTACAGCACAGTCCACGGCAAAGCCTTCCTGCACTAGCCCCTTTGAAATAAACATTGCCGTTTGAGCATCGTCTTCAACAATTAATATTCTCATTGCCCGATTCCTGTATTTCCGTATTTCTGCATTTCCGAAATGTTCAATGCCTTTCCAGCGCCCTCCTGAATGACCTGCTTCCAAGAAACGGAAGGGCAAGAAGGCCTGCAGCAGCACATATCAGATACATATTTGAAAGCCCTGTAAAATCGCCTATCAAACCAACGAGAACAACGGAAACAGATCTTGTAACAAAGGAGACCATCATAAAAATACCATTTGCCGCAGATGGATTTCCCCCGGCATTTTCCTGAATGATGGCAAGCATGACAGGGGTTGTGGAAAGAAAGGTGAAGCCTGTTGCAAGCAGCATGAAAAAGCTTAAATAACCCTTTGTCAAAATAAACAGACATAGAGTAACAGGTGCTGCAATAAGCGCTATAAAAAGGATTTTTCCCCTTCCGATTTTATCACTCATGATGCCTGCAGAAAGAACACCGACAATGCCGATGGCCTCATAAATGGCAAGACCAGTCCCTGCAAACCACAAACTGCCCGTCTGCTTCTGTATGAAAACAGGAAGGAAAACTGACATGGCGGACCGCATGAAAGCCGTTGCAGTGAGAATGCCGGATAATGGGATCAGGACATGTTTCATCTCTTTTATCGTTGACATCAGCGGGGATGGTTTTAATCCGGTATCAGGAATATCAACTCTCTTGAGTCTGAAATAGAGCATAACAGACATGGCCATGGCAAAAAGCATTACAGGATAAAAATTTTCAAGTCCAAATTCAGACACCACAGCAACGGCAAAAACCGGTCCAACTGTCCTTGCCGTTTCTCCTCCGGTCATGAAAAAACTCATGCCCTTGCCTTTTTGTGTACCGGAAACTTTGGAGATAAGAACTGGAGCCGGAACATGATAGAGAGCAACGCTT
>WFQS01000101.1 GCA_015486915.1 Desulfobacteraceae bacterium | reverse complement strand
TTATAAAGGCTTTTCCTTCATCAATGGCTTTGGCAAAACATTGTGCTGACTCTATGGTTTTGGCCAACTCGGATTCCGTTCTGCAGCAAGTCATCTTTAAGGTTAGAAAAACAGACTGCAAACCATAATATCCTTAAGAAGGGGTATCTAAAGCGAGCAATGCCCGCAACCCATGTGCCTGCCTCAATTTCTTGTTTTTATTGCAGAAATTCAGGGGTAAGGCACTAATTTTCAATGGCGCCTGCTCGAACCCCTTTAAGATAGTTCATGCAGTAATCGTCATTTCCAAGAAGCATGTCAGCGGTTCTTATTGCGGCCATTATTTTTTTATCAAGGGGATCAATAATGGCAGAATCCATGCCGGCATCCATCATGAGAGACACAAATGTCCTGTTGATGATTTTTCTCTGGGGCAGGCCATAGGAAATATTGGATAAGCCGCCTGTGATGTGGATATCGGGAAACTTTGCCTTGATGGCTCTTACCGCATCAAGAACCATGACTCCTTTGGTTGAATCTGTGCTGATGGGCTGAACCAGGGGATCAACATAGATTGAGGCCGTTGCAATTCCTATTTTGTTGAGTTCTTTTACAAGGGTTACAGCACGACTTAAGATATCATTGGAATCTGAAGGCATTCCGGCATCGTCCATGCACAGGGCAATTATTTTGCAGTCTTTTCCCTCAAGAAAGGGTATCATGGCTTCAAATCGTTCTGTTTCAAGGCTGATTGAGTTGATCATTGGTGTTTTATCAACCATTTTTACTGCCATTTCAAGGACTGCAGGATCAGGGCTGTCAAGGGTAAGTGGGACGGTTGCAATGGGCTGAATGGTATCAATGAGCCATTTCATATCCCCGGCTTCATGACCGATGCGGGCTCCTGCATTTACATCAATGTAATTGGCCCCTGCTTCCTGCTGTTTTTTCACATCATCGATAATATAATCGGCATTGCGCTCTGCAACAGCTGCCTGCACAAGTTTTCTCGATGTATTTATTCTTTCTCCTATTACTTCAAACATTTTTTATCTCCTGCAAAAAAAATTATCATGCTGCTGCAAGGGTCTTGGCAAGTTTTGACGCAGCTCCGGCATCGGCTGCAAATCCGTCTGCCCCTATTTCCTCTGCAAATGACTCGGTTACAGGTGCTCCTCCCACAAGAATTTTAACCTGGTCACGCATTCCAGCCTCCACAATGGCATCAACGGTCTGTTTCATCATGGGCATGGTGGTTGTTAACAGCGCTGAGAGGCAAACAATTTTCGCATTTTTTTCTTTGATCTGGGCCACAAAATTTTCAGGGGCAATATCCACGCCAAGGTTGTGCACTTCCATGCCCGCACTTTCCATCATCATTGCCACAAGATTCTTACCAATGTCATGGAGGTCACCTTTGACCGTACCGATAATAACGCTTGCACCGGCATCGCCTTCACCTTCTCCAAGCAGGGGTTTCAGTATGGTTACACATTCCGCCATGGCACGTGCTGCCATGAGAACCTCGGGAATAAACATGTCACCGGATTCCATTTTTTCACCGACAATATCCATGCCGGCAATAAGTCCTTTGTTGAGGATATCACTGGCAGGGGTTTTTTCTGCCACAGCTTTGTTAACAAGATCGGTGAGTTTTCCGGCATCACAGGCAACCAGGGCTTCAATCATTGCATTAAAATCACTCATTATTTTCTCCTTTTTTTATGAAACTTCTGCAAATCAACTTTAATTACAGAAGTTTCTTTATATTTTACGGCCAAAAGCTTTTTTTAAGCTTAAGGCTATGTTAATTATGCATTTTTTCGATTTTCAACATATTGGGTTAATTGTTTTTCAATTTCCGGATCTATATTTGGTTTTTCATAGGATGCAAGTCTTTTTGCAACCATGTCTTCAGCAATCATATCAATGGATTTTCTGCCGGCCTTTCCCCATGCATCCGGGTTTTTGCGGCTCATGAGAGCAGGCATGAAAAATTCTGTTCTGCACAATTTAAATGTTTTTGGATGAGTCAGGTACTGGCCTCCGATGCCAACTTCTTTTATTATATCAATATCAATGGATTCATCGGTAATAGGCAGGGGACGTATCATGTTTTTTACCATTCCACAAGTCTCCTCATCTAAGAGAAATTTTTCAAAACTCATGGCGATATAAGAACCCAGTATTCCGCCTGCATGGAGGATAAAATTAATTCCGCTTCTCACTGCAGTGGACAATGCCAGGGCTGATTCTATCCCTGCCTGGGCATCTGCGCACAGGGAATCGGTTAAAGCCCCGCCTGCCCTGGAGGGAAGATTATAAAAACGCGCCATCTGTGCCACGAGATGAATATTTTTTGATAATTCAGGTGCACCAATTGAAAGAGCTCCTGTTTTCATATCCATGGCAGAGGATGTGGAACCGTAAACCACGGGAACTCCCGGCCTGACAAGCTGGGCAAGTGTTATTCCTGCGAGAATTTCAGCATTTTGAAGTGCCAGAACTCCATCAAGGGTAACAGGACCTGAACCGCCGGCCATGATCAGAGAAGCGATAACGCAGGCCTGGTTGCAGCGGGCAAGCTCGATGAGAGATCCTGCCATTTCCTCGGAAAACTGCAAAGGTGACAGGGAGTTGATCAATGAGACGGACACGGTTTTGTCCATAATGTTCTCTTTGCCGCCCCAGAGAATACCGGCCATTTCAATTCCGTCAATGGCTCCCTGACGGGATGCGGGACTTCCCATGAAAGGTTTGTCACACAAAAGCATATTGGACAGATTCATGTCAAGATGAACAGTGTTGCTTGGCATGTCAGAAGGTTCCACCATCATCCAGCCATTCATATTTATATAAGGAGAGGTCTGGATAAGTTTACAGAAATTATCATAATCTTCCATGGTGGCATGGCGCTGGTTTCCATCTGCTTCCATTACAAAGGGAGCTCCGTATCCCGGGAGAAGGGCAAAATCATCTTCCCCGATAGCGATACTTTTTTCAGGGTTTCTGGCATGTACCATGAATTTTTTCGGTGCGGTTTCAAGAGCTTTTTTAATATCTGATTCTTCAAAAAATACCGTGGTTCCTTCCACCCGAAATCCATTGGTCTTGAAAATTTCAAGGGCTTCTTTTTCATTAAAGGCAACACCTGTTGTTTTTAAAAGATCCATGGCAGCGTCATGAATTTTTTCCATATTCTGTTTGTCAAGTTCCTGCATTCTGTCGTACATTTTGTTCCTCCTCTTAATTAAGGATTTCAACCTTTTTCTGTTAAATCCGGCTTATTTTCATACAAAGAATCTGAAAATCCCGGAGAAAATTTATTCCATATGTTCTTTTTTATATCTGTTCAATCCCCTGAATGTACCGTACAACACAAGCAGCAGGAGAAACATGAGGGGAAATGCCGTTGCAATGGAAGCCGTTTGAATGGCCTTTAAACTGCCACTTCCGGCGAGAACTGCTGCCACAGCACCCAGGGCAATTCCCCAGAAAGCCCTGAGATTCCGACCCGGATTTTCCTTGCCTGAAACAAACATTGCAAGGGAAAGAGCTGCTGAATTTGCAGAAGTTAAAAAGAACGTGCCGATGAGAAAAATCAGGGCAACGGCAAGAATACCGGCCATTGGTAAATTTTTGGCAATTGCAAATATCGCACTTTCCATGCCGTGCGCTTTCATTACAGCTCCCACTTTATAATGGATGCCTGCACCGCCCACAACACCGTACCATAAAAAATCCCCGATTGTCGGAAGGATAAGGCTTGCTGCAACGGTTTCCCTTATTGTTCTGCCCTTTGATATCCTTGCAATAAAAACAGCCACAAAGGGTGCCCAGCTCATCCACCATGCCCAGTAAAATACGGTCCACGATCCAATCCAGTTTCCTTTAAAGCCCGGGGCGGTAAACAGACTCATGGGGATAAAATTTAGCAGATACTGGCCAATGGCATCGGTTGTAAGATTTATTAAAAAATGGTGGGGCCGAAAATAAGGATAAAAAACCATACCAGGACAAATACATACATATTAATGTTTCCAATGAGTTTTACTCCTTTTTCAAGCCCTGTATAGACCGTAAATGTAAAAATTGCGGTGAGTATTCCTATGATCATATAGGTGCTGCCAGGTCCAAGATGCATGCCGTATTGATATTTAAGGCCGGAAGAAAGCTGAAGAGCAACAAAGCCCGTTGTGGTGGCAAGTCCGCCAAGTGTGGCAAAAACC
>WFQS01000100.1 GCA_015486915.1 Desulfobacteraceae bacterium | reverse complement strand
TTAACGTCCTTATACCTCCGGAAGACAGTCCGTGCGAAAACTATGCATTTGATGTAACGCCGGCTGATCTTGTCACAGGATTTATAACGGAACGTGGGATATGCAGTGCATCGGAAAAAGGTATACTCTCTCTTTTCCCTGAAAAAAATCCGGTCTGACAGAAGGGTTAATAAAAAAGGAAATTACAGAGAATCCCGGGCTAAAAGTTTTGCAAAATCATGCACAGGTACTGGATGACTGAAATAGTACCCCTGGGCCTCATCGCATTCTAGATCTTTCAATAAATGATATTGCTCTTCAGTCTCAATACCTTCTGCAACTATTTTTTTCCCAAGACTGTGTCCCATGGCAATGATGGCCTTTATGATAACGAGATTATTGCTTTCTGAATTGCAGTCCATGACAAAGGATCTGTCAATTTTTATGGTATCCACGGGGAAAGACGTTAAATAACTCAATGATGAATAGCCTGTACCAAAATCATCCATTGCAATTCTCAGGTTCAAATTTTTGATTTCATTCAGTGTTGACACTGTTGCTTCAGTGTCGTGTATAAGAACATTTTCAGTAATTTCGATTTCAATATTTTTAGTTTCCGAATCTATCTGCTCAATGGCGCTGCCGATAGTTTTGATTATATCCTGGCTTGCCAGTTTAAATCCTGACAGGTTAACGGCAATAGTAATTGGCCTGAAACCCTGCTCAAGCCAGTTTTTATTCTGGAGGCATGCCGCATGGAGGACCCATTTATTTATGTCAATTATCATTCCGGTTTCTTCGGCAATGGGAATGAATTTATCCGGCGGTATCATACCCCGGTGGGGGTGATGCCATCGGATCAAAGCTTCGGCCCCGACAATTTTTCTGTCTGCAAGCCTTATCTGGGGCTGATAATAAAGAACAAATTCATTGTTTTTAATCGCTTTCCTGAGATCCCTGTCAATGGAAAACCGTTCGTGGACAACCTTGTTCATGGACTCCATGAAAAACTGGTATGTGTTTCTTCCCTCTTTTTTGGCCTGGTACATTGCAGTATCGGCATTTTTTAACAGAATATCAGGTTCTCTGCCGTCTTCGGGAAATATACTTATTCCGATGCTCGTGGTTATTGATACCTCATGCCCGTCAAGGTTATGAACAGCAGGGATTGTCCTGAGCAGCCTTCTTGCGATAACTGCAGCATTTTCAGGCTTTTCAAGATTTGGAATCATAATGGTGAATTCATCGCCTCCAAATCTTGCTGTCAATGATTCCTCATGTTCTTCCTGCTCTCCCATTTTTGTTGCGGAATCACCTGCTCTTATGGATTTTTTGATTGTTTCTGCAATTTTTTTAAGCAAAAGGTCTCCAATGTCATGCCCCAGGGTATCATTTACCCTCTTGAAATTATCGAGATCAAGGAACAGAAGGGCACAATGTTTTTTGCCACGTTCGGCATCAAAAATTGCTTTTTTCAGTCGGTCCATGAACAGCATGCGGTTTGCAAGCCCTGTCAGGCTGTCGTAAAAGGCAAGGAGCCTGATCTCTTCTTCCGCTTTTTTTAATTGTGATATATCCTGGACAACCCCAAGCAGAAATACCGGTTGATGCTGCTCGTCAAAGATAATTTCCGCTTTGTTTAATATATATTTATCCGGGGCATCTGCAAAATTAATCCTGTACTCCAGAGTGGCAGGCATGCCCGTTTTAATAGTGGTTTTAATTGAATCTTTCACACGGTCCCTGTCTTGATCAATAACAGGTTTTAAACAATCATCCAGGGTGATCTCCTTTCCTTCACAGCTTAATCCAAGAAGGGAACAGGCTTCGGGAGAGCAATGGAATTCATTTGTTTTAAGATTGATCTGCCAGTTTCCGATCATTGCAAGTTCCTGGGTTTTGGCAAGACGGCTCCTGCTGATATACAGTTCTTTAAATGCACGGCCTGCACGGAGCATGTAACGAACCCGCTGCCCGAGCATTGTCAGGTTCAACGGCTTTGTTACAAAATCGTTTGCCCCGGCTTCAAATGCTTTTTTGATCGATTCCGTATCTTCAAGCCCTGTTACCATTAGAATTTGAGTATAGTTTCCCTTTGGAGAATTTCTAATCATTTTACATGCTTCAAATCCATCCATGTCCGGCATCATCACATCCATAAGTACAATATCAGGCTGCTGTTCTTCAAACAGCTCAACTCCCTTTCCCCCGCTTTCAGCTTCAAGGGTATGAAAACCTGTTTTAGCAAGCAGTGCAGCAATAATCATCCTTAAAGAAGGATCATCATCAACGATTAAAGCCAGGGGCTTTTTTCTCTTTGTTTCCGCATAAATCATGATTTTTCGGCCTCCTTTTCAAGAGCTGATTTAACCTTCAAAAATTCAGATTCAATGGAGCCTAAGTAATGTTCTGCATCATCCAGGGTTTCATTTATACATGCCAATTCAAGTTCTCTGCATATTTCAGACAAATGCATGGCCCCCATGCTTGCACTGGATGATTTAACTGTGTGTGCAAAAAATTTAAGATCATCAAGGGAGTTCTCCTTTGATATTTCACGTAATTTAGCTATATTGGAATTAGTACTTGTAATGTATGTTTTGACAAGTTTTGATAAAATATCCGGCTGTCCTTCCATCTGAAGGTCCTTAATGGTCTGGATTGCCGTATGATCAATTACAGTGGACGTTTCTATGGGCACTGTGGAAGTTTCTGCCTGATCAACTGCAGTTTCAATACCCATAGATTCATGGATAATGTCTTTATTGCGACTTTTGTTTTGTGCTTCACGCTTTATTTTTAAATCTTTTTTGTCGTTAACACCAAACCATTTGCCAAGAATATTCATCAATTCCTCCTGTTTAAACGGTTTACTTAAATAATCATCCATACCGGCGGCAAGGCATTTTTGTCTGTCACCTTCAATGGCATTTGCAGTTAAAGCCACAATGGGGGTTTTTATATCCATTTTTTTCTCATGATTACGTATTTCCCCGGTGGCCTGGTAGCCGTCCATTTCCGGCATCTGGCAGTCCATTAAAACAAGATCGGGCTTTTCCTGTAAAAATATTTCAACGGCCTGCCTGCCGTTTTCTGCAAGGCTTACCCTGCATCCGCATTTTTTAAGCATTGCAATGGCAACATCCTGGTTTGTCAAATTGTCTTCTGCAACAAGGACATGCATGTTGAGCAGCGTAGTATCTGCTGTATCTTTCTTATCCCCTGCATTCTTCACATTCTCGATATCTTTTGCATCCAGGGACAGGGTATCTCCTGCTGAAACAGATTGAGTCAGAGCCTTAACCGGTACATCCTGATTTAATTGATCTTTTTCAGTTTCAACTGCTTTTTCCATTGGCAGGGTAAAAAAGAATTTTGTCCCTTTCCCTTTTTTGCTCTCACAATCTAAAAATCCACCCATCAGAGAAACAAGCTGTCTTGAAATCGCAAGTCCAAGACCTGTTCCTCCGTATTTACGTGTTGTTGAACCATCAATCTGGGAAAACGGCCTGAAAAGTTTCTCGCGGTCATGCTCACCTATACCAACACCTGTATCAAT
>WFQS01000099.1 GCA_015486915.1 Desulfobacteraceae bacterium | reverse complement strand
GGATCAGGCGTGCCCAGTTCTGTCGGGAATCTTTACCGGCTTTTATTCCAGCATTTCCATCAGATCTCCACGCCGGAAGGTAGCAGACAATTGCTGCAGTGAAATTTCACGCTGTCCGTAAAAAGTATTGAGAGCGTTCTGAACTTGATCAATAGATTCCTGGTAATAATCTTCTTTGTTCTCCTCAAATATGGAAAATAATTCCTGAAAATTTTTATGGGAAATGTCGTCCACTGTTATCCCTTGCCTGGCAAGCAGTTGCCTGCCCTGCAACATTGCAAGATAATGTGAGGCGTAGGGGAGGAAATCAGGTGGATTCTTAGCAGTAGGACGTTTTCGTTCATTCTCCACATAACGAAATATCATCACTGCCAGCACTGCTTGAGCAGCATTGATTTTATCGAAAATAGTCGAGTATAATTTTCCGAAATGTTCCTTGCGCCGAAATTTAGCCTGCTGCGGTTTTTCTCTCCAAATGGCAAGAGTCGCTTCTGCCACAATGGAGCTGGTAATAACCGATGAACCACCACCACCTTCCTCACGCTGGCGCTTATAGGTATATCCCAGATCTTTGATCCCGATTTCCAGCTGCTTCTGTATTTTATCATTGGATCTCAGGTCACGGAGATCTACCGGATTCTGGCTGTTCGTAGCGTAGGTAATATCACGAACAAAATCTTTTTGGTTTTCAGACAGTTGATAGATACGGATCATGACAAAGGCGGATCTGCCGACAAATCCCGGCAAAACCTGGTTAAGAGTTTGCTGTATGGTCTTACAGGTTTGCCCGCCATTGATAACCTGCATGTTTTTTACTTGAATCTGGTAATCACTCTTTTGGAAGGCATTGTAATCAAATTTATCACAGACCACAGTGATACCGTTGTTGAAGAAATAAAATTTGTCTGATTTGTCCGGATCTGAAAGTGTTTCATGGATACCTCTATTCACGCGGTTGGTGTGCAGGCCGAGATAACGCCGTATATTACGTTCCAACAGGTTATCGCCATGATCGTTAAAAAGACGTTGAATTTCCTGAACAGAAATGCGACCAACCAATACGCGCATGAAATTCATATCTTCAACAATTGCCTGTCCATTAAGGATCAGGTTGGTATCGACCTGTTTGCTGCGTTGGAGGATTTGAACAATGGAGTTGTGATTAAAATGAATAAAATGTACACTTTCCCCAAAGTCATTTTTGGCTTCAGTAATCCAGTTGTCCGCCTGTTCAGTCCATGGTTCTCCGTTATTGCAGAGTATTACTCTCACTACGGGAATATATGCATCACGAATTAAAGACCGTATCTCTTCAATTTTTGGTGCAATTTTTTTATTAAGTGTAACTTTACGGGCAGGGTCAAACAATACCTGAACAGTGTTTACCGCTTTTTGAACACCATTTTCCGGGAAATTGGCTGTTCCACTTAAATCCTTGACCTTGTATTTCCCCTGAAACAGGGTGACAACAAATTCGCCATCATCCACCTCACCTATATGCAGCCCATCAACCCCCGCATCATTTCCGCCTTCAGTGAGTAATTCTGCTGCTTCTTCCAGAGTAAATTCCAAAGCTGTGGACATGCAGAGCAAAACAAAAGCTGCTGATTTTTTCTTATTTGTATCATTCCCGACCGGAAGCCAATCCGCATGATCTTCGATAATTCCGACAATTCTCTGATCAACAATGCTCGCATTTATATTCATTGGAAATTTCTCCTATTTTATCCCAACCTGTTCCTGAAAAGTCTTTTAGTGCCTTGCCCCCGAATTTCTGTAAATTCGATTTTCAGTAAATACTCAGGTTTTTTTCAGGTCTATTCCATGTGCCATCTGCAAAATTACAATTCTTTTCTGCATCATACACCTCCTGATTAAAAAATTGCCAGTAAAATACTACCAGTAAAATGTTACCTCAAAATAGGGCCATTAATCCACCTCTTATTTAAAAAAATCCGCATCTTAATTTTAAAGAAACTTTACAGGAGTTTCATTTAAAATAAAAGATAATATTGTAAATTTTCGACCTTAGGATCGAAAATTTTATAAGTTGAACGAGATTGTTTGTCTTCTTTTCCCATCTACTTCGTTGCATCAAAGGCCGAATACGTTAAGTATGCAACCTTTAATGCGCCTTGTACATGGGGTAAGAATTCTGCGCTATTTCTATTCTACTTAT
>WFQS01000098.1 GCA_015486915.1 Desulfobacteraceae bacterium | reverse complement strand
TTGGCCATTATCATTGTCCAGTTGTTGTGAATCCTGCCGATTCCGGTTATGATACCGCCGCAGACAACATCTTCCACTCCCGGATAATTAACGCCGAAACCTGCCAGCAGGGAAAGCTCGAAAAAATGAGTTCCCGGGTCTATTAATTTTTCAACAAGCTGCCTTGCAACCTGTTTATTTTTTTTGGCAAGCTTGTCAACTGCCTTTTGACCGCCGGGCCATGTCGCCTGATACTGGCGTTCCTCAAGCTTTTTTTCCTCGTTTTCCCAGAATGATCTGTTTTCGCTCATATTTCTCCTTTATTCACCTTTTATTCACCTTTGTAAACAGGTTTTCTCTTCTCCCTGAAAGCTGTTAATCCTTCCACCCTGTCCTTTGTGGGAATGGTGACCCTGTAAGCATTTGATTCAATTGCAAGGCCGGTATTTAAATCGGTTTCAACTCCATAGTTCATTGCATATTTTGCCTGTTCCACGGCAATGGGGCCTGTTTCTGCAATCATGCCGGCCATTTCCATGCATTGATCAATAAGCTCTTCCTGTTTGCATATCTTGTTGACAAGTCCTATTGAAAGCGCTTCTTTTGCATCAACTCTCCTGCCGGTAAATATAAGTTCCTTTGCCTTGCCCATGCCGATTATTCTTGGAAGACGCTGGGTGCCTCCGCCTCCTGGAATTATGGCAAGCCTGGTCTCTGTGAGCCCCATTACGGCATTGTCCGATGCGATGCGTATGTCGGAAGCAAGTGCAATTTCAGTACCGCCGCCAAGGGCAATACCGTTTACAGCAGAAATGACAGGTTTGTTAAGATACTGAATTGAACTTAAAAGAGTTCTTATCGTTATAATGAATTTTTTCACCTCGTTCTGGCTCAGAGTTGCTCTTTCCTTAAGATCAGCTCCTGCACAGAAAGCCCTGTCCCCTGCTCCGGTTATGATAACAGTCCTGATTTCAGAATCGTACTGCAGCTCATCTATCTGATCCCTTATGGCGTACAACAGCTCAAAATTTAAGGAATTCATGGCCTTTGGGCGGTTTAAGTAAAGGATAATTGTATTATCCCTTTTTTCTTTAATTAAAATTTCCTGGTTATCCATTTTTTATTCCTGTTATGTTGTTGCAAAAATGCAGATATGCTTTCTTATACCTGGAAAGACGCTTATCCCTGAAAAGATGCTAATCCGCATTTTTTTTACTTATCTTCCAAGTCTTGCAGTTGCATCGTCTCTTAATTTGAATTTTTGAATCTTACCACTTGCCGTTGCAGGATATTCATCAATGAAAAATACAAATCTCGGGATTTTATGAAAGGCAATTTTATCCTTGCAGAATGCTTTTATTTCTTCTTCGCTGCTTTTTTCTCCGGGTTTAAGCTGGACATATGCTGCAACCTCTTCCCCGTATTTTTCGCTTGCTACACCAACGACCTGCACATCTTTCACCTTTGGATTGGTATAGAGGAATTCCTCTATTTCCCTTGGATAGATATTCTCGCCGCCGCGGATGATCATATCCTTTATCCGGCCGGTAATTTTACAATAGCCTTTTTCATCCATTGTGGCAAGATCTCCTGTGTGGAGCCATCCGTCTTCATCAATGGCCTGTGCCGTGGCCTCAGGCATTTTGTAGTAACCCTTCATTACGTGGTAACCGCGGCTGCAAAGCTCTCCCTGTTCATTTACCGGCATCTCTTTTCCCGTTCCAGGATCAACAATTTTTACTTCAACATTGGGAAGAGCCCTTCCAACGGTTGTGGTCTTAATTTCCAGGTTGTCTTCTTTTCTTGTCTGAGTTATGCCGGGAGATGCTTCAGTCTGACCGTAAACAATTGTCATTTCCGTTGCTGTCATGTCTTTTATCACTCTTTTCATTAGTTCAACCGGGCATGTGGCACCTGCCATGATGCCTGTGCGAAGAGTTGACACTTCGTAGTGTTTTTTATCCATTTCTTCAAATTCAGCAATGAACATTGTGGGAACCCCGTGGAGGGCCGTGCATTTGGAAGCCTGAATCGTTTCCAGAACATCAACGGGATTAAAGGCTACGACAGGGGCCATGGTTGTGCCTGAAACCATGCAGGTCAAAGTTCCCAAAACGCAACCGAAACAATGGAAAAAAGGAACCGGGATGCACATGCAGTCGTCTGTTGAAAGATTCATACATTGGGCAAGACTTAAGGCATTTCCAATGAGATTTGAATGGGTGAGCATAACCCCCTTTGGAAATCCGGTGGTACCTGATGTGTACTGCATATTTATAACATCATCAGGATCAAGGGATTCTGATCTTTTTTTAAACTCGGCATCGGATACGGATTTTCCCATTTCAATGATATCATCCCAGTTGTACATTCCCGGTATTTTCTCCTTGCCAAGATAAACAACACTCTTTAGGAACGGAAGTTTTTCAGAATTTAATTCGCCGGGTTTGCTGTCCTTTAATTCAGGACAGACCGTATTTATAATTTTAATATATTCATCAGGTTCCCTTACCCCGCCTGTGAGAATCAAAGTAGTTGAATCGGATTGTTCAAGGAGATACTCAAGTTCAGCACTTCTGTAGCTTGTGTTTACCGTTACAAGGACTGCGCCCATTCTTGCGCTTCCAAACTGGGTATATACCCATTCAGGCAGATTGTTTGCCCATATGGCAAGCTTGTCATCCCTTTCAAGACCAAGAGCCATGAGTCCCTTTGCAACATCGTTGCATACATTTCTGAACTCCTTGAAATTGTATTTAATTCCAAGGGAATGATACTCCAGAGCGTTGTAATCACCAAAATTGTCTGCAAGAATATCTACAACGTCGCTGATTGTGTGTTCGCCTACTTTAATCTCAGGTTTCTGCATTTTAAAACTTTCCTCCATAAAAAATGATAAATTGTTCGTTAACAGCCAATATGTCTTGAAATCACAAGCCTCTGGACTTCAGATGTGCCTTCACCTATGTCAAGAAGCTTCTGATCCCTGTAAAATCGTTCTACATTATACTCTTTCATAAGTCCATACCCGCCGTGAATCTGTACAGCATGGTTGGCTACCCTGCCCATGAGTTCGGAGCAGTACAGCTTTGCCATGGCTGCAACTTTTGCATAATCTCTTTTTTTATCTTTAAGCCAGCAGGCTTTGTACAGCAGATTTCTTGCGCACTCAATTTCCATTGCGCAGTCGGCAAGTTTAAATGCAATGGCCTGAAATTTTGATATGGGATGTCCGAACTGCTCCCTTTCCTTTGCATATTTCAAGGCAAGGTCATAGGCGCCCTGGGCGCCGCCAAGCCCCATTGAACCAATGGAAAGTCTTCCTCCGTCAAGGGTGGACAGCATCTGGTGAAAACCGTCTCCGCGTTTACCGAGGATGTTTTCCTTTGGCACCCTTACATCGTCAAAGTAAAGCTCTGAAGTGTTTGAGGCTCTCCACATCATTTTTTTATGCATGGGAACCGCTTTAAACCCTTTAGTGCCGCTTTCAACAATAAAACAGGTATATTCAGGCTTGCCGTTATCCCGTGTGCCTGTAATGGCCTGAACAGTGACCCCTGATGTCATTTCCGTTGCAGCATTTGTTATGAAAATTTTGGAACCGTTTATGATCCAGTCATCACCATCTTCAACGGCAGTTGTTTTGCTGCCTCCTGCATCGGAACCTGCTGTGGGTTCGGTAAGCCCGAAACCCCAGAGAGCTTCTCCGCTGCAGAGTTTTGGAAGATATTTTTTCTTCTGTTCTTCATTTCCAAAATAATATAAGGGACCTATGCCGAGTGAATTACC
>WFQS01000097.1 GCA_015486915.1 Desulfobacteraceae bacterium | reverse complement strand
TTAATCACAATATCAGTGGTATGTTTATAATCCCTGTGCACAACCGCATTTAACAAAAATTCCCGGATCACATCCAGAGGATACTGCCATACTTCTTTCCTCTCAAGGCTCCCGTCAAATTCATAGGAAAGATTGATATGTTTTTTAATAAAAATCATTGCCTCTTCAAGGGCGGTCAACAGCGGTGCTTTGATCAAAAGATCATCAATAATGGTGTCCTCTGCCTTGAAACGTCCGATATGGATTGAATATCCATGGTTCCCGAATAAGAGCATACCGGCAAGGGTGGGTTTTCCGGATTTGATGAATCTAAGCTTGGTCATATTGGTTACAAGATCATCCAGGAGACTTATCCGCCCTTTGGAATTCACCTTTTCAATGAATTTTTCCATCAGTGAGGTATCAAGATCAGACAGACTTTCATCAACCACATGGGCATCAAAGGAGATATCAAGGCTCTGCTGCCGAAGATCAACGATTTCCTCTAAGCTCAACAAATGATTGCTGTTTTTAACCCGCTTGTAATACCTGTTTTTATAGGCCACCGGCTTTACAGGATATTCGTTTATCTCAAGCACCAATACGGTCTTGCCGTCAACTTCATAAATATCAGAATGGGGAATCAGCTGGGGATAGGTAGACGTCTTGATGTCATTGAGGTATTTCTGTTCCGTCTCAAATCCCAGCTCAATACCTTTGACCTTTCCTTTATCATCCAGCCCTAAAATCACCCTGCCGCCACGGGTGTTGGCAAACGCCACCAGAGTGATGATCACTTCTTTCCCAGCTGAACTGCGCTTCTGTGCCTCAAAAAATCAGAGATTTTAACGAACATAAAAAGAGCATTTGTACTTTGTCAAAAGTATGCTTTTTCTTATAAAACGGCCATGAGGCATACCTGAAGACTCTCAGACTGCTTCTAAGAATCGAAGATTCTGACAAATATTGGGTCGAAGGCGCGAAGCCAACTCATATTTTTAAAGGAATTCTACAGGAGTTTCATATAAAAAGCAGGGCATCTATTTCGGAATAGATTTTTCTTAGAAAGGACTTAATCGATTCAAGAATCTGTATCTGGCTTTCTTTTTCCCATTTCTTCTCCGCCACAAGAGACTCTATTTTTTCCATTTCAACGTCACCGATCTGAAACCCATCCATTAATTTATCATGGAAATCCCTTGAAACAGCAGGAACAAGTTTTACAAAATACCTGGATCTTAAATCTGCGCTGTATTCATTCAAATAAAGCACAACTGACTGCAGGGTCTGTTTTTTAATCCTTGTCCCGGCACTTTTTAAGCCTGAAAACCCTTTAGGCCTGATTTCCGCTTTAAAAACCCTGCCCATTATATCAGATAAAAAATGAAAACAAAATCCAGCCATGGAATCAAACTTTATTCTGGCACTGTATTTTGTTGCAAAAACAGGCTTTGGAGGAGCAAGTCCCATTATCCCCTTGACAGACTTCAGATCAACGGGATCATACGCAGGTTCTCGGCTTTTGGAATCCTTTTTTTCATATCGTTCTGATTTCCCGGGTTGAGACTTTTCATGTTCAGGCGGGACAATCTGAAATTCTTTAGTCAGATCGGTAAATTCTGCAAAAACTGACAGCGGATCAAAATGGTTTGAAGAATAAACATCCCTGAAGCATTGATCAATTTTCCGTTCCTGTTCTTTGATAAAACCTGCAACTTCCGATGTGAAGGTTTCTGCCATAAAAGAATCAAATACTGCCCTGAAATCATGGAACATATGATAAATTGTGCTGTTGAAACCTGTTTTATAAAACTGCCGCTCATATTTTTCATAGTCAAAATTAAAGTTTAAAATAAATTGTCTTATCTTTTTGTACACCCTGCCATCCGGGGTATCAAAAAACAGGTGCAGCTCCTTTTCAATATCGGATTTCAACGTTTCAATTGAAATTTCAAGGGCTGTGTTTATTGTTGAATCAAATTTACGGGCACGTTCATGCATCAGCTTAATGTTCCGGACTGCAGTCCCGGCCTTTGTAAGATTTTCTGATAAAAGCTGCAGGAATAAATCAACTTTTTTCTCTGCATTATTTTCCATTATCCTGATATGTGCAACATGATTTGCAACAAGGAGCAGATTTCGCTCATGGGTGAGTGTGCTGTTTAGTTCAGAATAAAAATTTTCCGTCATTCTGTTGGAATGGGAAACAAGATCTGCGTCCTGCTGCCAGTTTTTTAGACGGTTCTTATCCTTCACCGATAAAGATGAATTCAGTGAATTAGAAAAAAGATTGTAAAGTGATGAAAAAGTAAAAACCGAAGGATTCCGCTTTAAGTAGGAGATGTCATTTTTTATCCTGTTTTCCACATCAATAAGATCATTCAGTGAAACATGCTCATCAATATCAAGATTAACAATGAAAAAAACCCTGTCAATAAGCCCCATGTTCCGGATGATATTGAGAAATTTAATATCTGCTTCCCTGATACCGCACCTGCTGCTTACAAGGTAAATTATCATGGATGATGAAACAAGGTACTCCTGGATCTGGACCATGTGATTCGGGTTTGTTGAATCACTTCCCTGGCAGTCGGCAATTTCAATGCGGGAATCAATATTAGAGTCTGCAACATAAAGGCATACGTCTTTAACAAAAAATGCAAGGGAATCATTTCCTGTAAACTCTTTATACTCATCAAAGTTATCACCGGAAAAAATAAGTTCAGTGCTTTCAGGCTGAATTTTCGTCTTTATGCTTTCAAATCCGTCAAGGGCCTGGTTGATGATCACCGCCTCCTGCCTGAGCCCTGTTTTTGTGACTGAATTGGCATGGCAGAGCTGCCTTTTAACCTGATTCAATAACTCCCTGTCTTTTTTTCTCCTTAGATCAAACCATTTTCCGTTAATATCAAAGTTTATATCATTTAAAGCTGCCAGATTTTTCAGATCAGGAAAAAATAAAAGATTTTTTTCCATTTCATCATTGATCTCATCCCAGGATTTTAATGCAACAACAGCCTTTAGTGAGTTACCTTTTCTCACCCTTGTGACAATGGAAGTTACGACACCGGCTCCCCTTTTAAGGACATCCTTTTTTAACCAGGAATTGATGAATGTACTTTTGCCCGATTTAATAGCCCCTACAATGGCGATTTTAATAATCTCCGACCTTAAATGCCGGGAGATGGACTCACAGGCTGCAAGTTCCCTTTTTATTGTATTATCGTACATCCCGGGAATTGACTTCATCCTGTAAAAGGC
>WFQS01000096.1 GCA_015486915.1 Desulfobacteraceae bacterium | reverse complement strand
ATATCCATTGGATATAATACAAAATTTTGCAGATCATAATCCGGAGGTATTAAATGGCAGACAAACCTGTTTTAAAAATTGGTCATCTTAAAATAACAGATCATCTGATACTTGGTGTTACAGATCTTAAACTGAAGAAAGGCATGGAAAAATTTGAACATTGTTCACTCCAGACTGTTCTTAAAAACGGGTGGAATGAGGTTGCCGATGCCCTCGCTGTTAAATCCCTTGACGGGGCATTAATACTGGCACCTACTGCCATGGATCTTTTTAAATCAGGTGTGGGGCTGAAGCTTCTGCTTCTTGCCCATAAATCAGGGAGCATTCTTGTTAAAAATAAAAGGGCAAATATTGAGAAGATTGAGGATTTTGCAGGAAAGACGGTCCTTATTCCCTATCAGTTGTCCATCCATAATATGCTTTTTCACAGGCTTTTAACGGAGAAAGGCTTAAAGCCTGGCAGGACCGTTGACCCTGATATTGATGTGGCCCTTGAGGTTGTGGCTCCATTTCAGATGCCGGAAGCCATCCAATATGATGAAGACGGTGAGATAGGAGGGTTTATTGTTGCCGAACCCATAGGGTCCCAGGTGATTGATTCCGGTCTTGGCGAAGAATTTTATCTTTCAAAGGACCTGTGGCACGGCCATCCATGCTGTGTTTTTGTGATGAGGGATGAAATTATTGAAAAGTACCCCGAGGCTGTTCAGGAGATCACAACAAGCTTTGTCCGTTCCGGCCTTGCAATTGATGACCAGCCGGATGCAGCGGCAGCAATCGGTGCGATGTTTTTATCACAGAAAAAGGAAGTCATTAAAAAAGTTTTAACTGAACCTGTTGACAGAATCACAACGGGTGAACTTTTTCCGTCTCTTGACGATTTTGACATGATCCAGAATTATATGATGAATGAGATGCATATCATGACAAGTCTTATTGATCTTGATAAATTTATTGATACACGATTTGCTGAACAGGCAGGCGCAAAATAGGAAATATTACATCAGCCATGGGGTGGTGTAATCCAATAAGAAATGGAACATTTGCAAAAAAGTTATAGTATTATTTACCTTATATTTTTTAAAATGATTTTTGTTTTTCTGGGAGGGAAAAAATGAAATTAAACATTGGTACAAAGGTTAATATTATCATTGTGACAGCTCTTCTGATAGTGGGAGGAGCTTCTGTTTTTCTTTCTGTATCTGCACTGAAAACAGAGGGGAAGAAGACCATTAATGACTATAAAACTGCAGTAATGGCAGAAAAACAACAGAATGTAAAAAGTATGGTTGATGCTGCTTATACCATTGCAAAAGCTGGAATGGATGAATCAAGAGATAAAAATAAGATTCGCAAAGAATTTGGTGCAAGGGTTCAGTCGGCAATTGACCAGGCATTTTCCGTAATTCAGTCAACCTATAACAATGAAGCCTTTGGTGATATGGCGGCCCGTAAAGCTGCTGCCATAGATTTGATTAAAAAAATGCGCTGGGGAAAGGGAAACAAGGGGTATTTCTGGCTTCAGGACACGGATTCCAACATTATCATGCATCCCATTAAACCGTCGTTGGACGGAAAAAATCTTTCAAATGCAAAAGATACTGATGGAAAATATATTTTTAAGCTTTTTTCTGAAACGGCAAAGGAGAAAGGGTCAGGGTTTGTGGATTATAAATGGCCGAAACCGGGATTTGAAAAACCTGTGAGCAAGATTTCCTATGTGAAGCTATTTAAACCATGGAACTGGGTTATCGGAGGTGGTATCTACCTTGAATCAACAGAGAAAGAACTGCAGGGAAAAATTTTAAAAACAATAAGCTCCATTCGGTATGGTAAAGATCGATCAGGGTATATATTTATTTTTAACTCAAATGGAATCTGTGTTCTTCATTCTGCAAAGCCCGCATTAAACGGTAAAAATATGTACGAAGTCAAAGACAAAAAAGGCAATTACATTATCAAAGATCTTATAAAGGCTGCGGACAGCAGCAGCGATGGCGGTTTTTTTCAGTATTTCTGGCCCAAGCCCGGCTCGGATACCCCCATTGCAAAACTTTCCTTTGCAAGAAAACTTAAGGGCTGGGACTGGAACATCGGAACCGGGATATATACAGATGATGTGGATAGAGTTGTTGAGAAAAAAACAGTGCAGATACAAAAAAGGATCTCTTCTGAAATTGTAAAGACGGTCCTGATTGTTCTCTGTATTTTTGTTCTTGCCCTTGTATCGGCATATCTTGTTGTCGGAAAAGGAGTTGTGGCACCCATAAAAAAAATGATCAATATGCTAAAGGATATTGCCGAGGGCGAAGGAGATCTCACAAAGCGGATTGAGGATAATTCAGGAGATGAAACAGAGGAACTTGCGGAGTGGTTTAACAAGTTCATTGATAATCTCCAGGAAATGATAAAACAGGTGAAATTGGATGCTGAAAAATTACAGGAATCTTCAACAAATTTTGCAGCAATATCAGATGAGATGAACAATGGCGCGGAAGGAGTTGCAGGACGTGCCAATGCCGTTGCCGCTGCATCGGAAGAGATGAGTGCAAATTTGAATTCCATGGCGGCTGCAATGGAACAGGCTGCAACCAATATCAACATGGTGGCTTCAGCATCGGAGGAGATGTCGGCAACTATCGGTGAAATTGCAAAGAATACCGAACAGGCAAGGGCGATAACGGGTAATGCCGTTGAAAAAGTTGATAATGCCTCAAGCCAGGTCAATGATCTTGGCAATGCTGCAAAACAGATCGGTCAGGTGGTTGAATCCATCACAGATATTTCAGAGCAGGTGAACCTTCTTGCCCTGAATGCAACCATTGAAGCTGCAAGGGCAGGTGAGGCAGGTAAGGGTTTTGCCGTTGTTGCAAACGAGATCAAGGATCTTGCAAGGCAGACTGCCGATGCAACCCAGGAGATCAAAGAGCGTGTTAATGGTATCCAGAGCTCAACACAGGATACTGTAACGGAAATAGCAGGTATATCAGAGGTTGTTACGGAGACAAACGATATTGTTTCAACCGTTGCTGCTGCCGTGGAAGAACAGTCCGTTGCAATAAAGGAAATTGCAGAAAATGTTGGCCAGGCATCCCAGGGCATAGGTGAAATAAATGAAAATATTGCCCAGGGTTCAACTGCATCTGAAGAAGTTGCAAAGGAGGTTGCAGAGGTAACACAGGCATCCGGAGAAATTGCAAATTCAAGTTCCCAGGTGAAAATCAATGCAGAGGATGCCGCAACTCTTGCCGGCAGTCTTGCTGAAATGGTGGGTAAATTTAAGGTCTGATTTTTGATCCGTTATTTTTTATTGTGTCTGCAAAGGTTAAAGATCTTTGCAGACACAACAATTTTTCATATATCAACTTACGCTTTCGATGAATTTATAAATTTTTGCAATGGTTTTAACACCCCATCTGTTTTTCCCCGACAGGGTTATAACGCCAGCATTGTTCAGGCGCGTAGTGGTTTCTTCCACACTGAGTCCTTCTTTTTTCAGTTTTATAATACTGTTTATGATTTCGGACTTGTACTGATCAAAATTTTCTTCAAGTGTAACGCTTGGCTTAAGGTTATCCTGTATTTTTTCTGTTTCATCTTCAATCAACAGGGCAAGGTTATCCATATTATCCTGGTCGTTTTTATCTTTTTCAGTTGCTGTTTTTCCATTTTCATCAAGCAGCTTGGAGAGATCATCAAGGTCATCATGGATATCTGTATTTGATGTTTCAGAATTATTTACTTCATCAGGATCAAGCAGCATGGAAAGATCATCTAAAGTAGCATGGTCGTCGTGGAAGGGTACGGCAGGAGAAATGGCGGAAGAATCATGGCTGGTTTTTTTCTTATCTGCATCAATATCAACAAGCAGTGACAGGTCATCAATGTCCGACTGTTTCTCTCCATGGAAATCATCAATATAAGATTCTTCACTGGATTGATTCCTTGGATGTTCACTTGAAAAGGAATCCTCGACACCTGACTCATCATTGGAAAGATCTTCGGTTAGAGAGTCATCAGTTAGAGAATCATCTGAGGGCGAATCATCAATAGACAATTCATCAGATAATTCATCCGTTGAAGCTTCATCAAGCAGGATCGCCCCTGCTGCTTCATTTTTAATCAGGTTCTCAGTATTTCCAGGCCACACCTCATGTTTCATGTTCTGCATAGCATTTGCAATATTATTCATTGCGATGGCTTTTTTTTCTTCAGCCT
>WFQS01000095.1 GCA_015486915.1 Desulfobacteraceae bacterium | reverse complement strand
TGCTGTACTGCAAACGAACTTCTCCAGCGCCATGGAATCCCCACGGCAGGGAACTTTCTCCAGCAGGAACTTGCTATTATAACAGGGGCATGTGATGCCATGGTTGTGGATATCCAGTGTATCATGCAGAACCTTGCAAATGTTGCAAAGTGCTTCCATACAAAGCTCATCACAACCCATAGACTGGGGAAAATGGAGCAGGAAAATGTTATCCATATCGAGTTTAATGAGCATTATGCCTTAGAAGATGCAAAACGCATTGTTAAAATGGCCATTGATAACTTTGAGAACCGTAAAGCTGAAGTGATGATTCCCCAGCATAAAACAACCCAGATTGCAGGATTTGGTGTTGAATCCATTAAATATCACCTTGGCGGAACATTCAGGGGAGATTATTACACACTTAACGACAATATCATTAACGGCAGAATTCGCGGTCTTGCAGGTATAGTTGGCTGTAACAATGCAAGGTCAAAACACAATGAACAGCACATTAAAATCGTTAAAGAGCTGATCAAAAACGATGTTCTTGTACTTGCAACAGGGTGCAGTGCCATTGCATGCGCCGAAGCAGGGCTTATGACTCCTGAATCTGCTGAGGTTTATGCCGGTAACGGTCTTGCCGAGGTATGTGCAACTGTTGGTATCCCTCCTGTTCTCCACCTTGGTTCCTGCGTTGACAACAGCCGTATTCTCCTTGCTGCAACTGAAGTTGTAAAAGCAGGCGGTCTTGGAGAAGATATCAGTGACCTTCCGGTTGCAGGAAGCGCACCTGAATGGATGAGTGAAAAAGCAGTTTCCATTGGGCATTATTTTGTTGCATCAGGTGTTTACACCCTTTTTGACAGGCCTTTCCCGGGAACCGGAGCACCTGTTTTTTATGAATATCTGACAAAGGAATTTGAGGAACTTTACGGTGGAATGTGGGATGTTGAGCCGGATCCAATTAAACATGCCTGGAAGATGATCAACCATATTGATAAAAAGAGAAAAGCTCTTGGCATTGACAAGGCAAGGGAAAGGGTTCTCATGGACTTTGATGACCGCCGGGCTCTGTAAGAGACGACTCACATTATGTGAGACATATGCCTGTATATAAATTGAATACAAATTTTTAATCTTTTAAAAAAAAACGGATTAATAAATCCTCAACGAAGGAGGACATAATGTCAAGATTGATAGCATTTGCGGCCATTCAGGGCGGCTATAAAGTTGTTGCACAGGCTGAGGGAGCATATCAGAAAGCTCTTGATACCTTTAACGCCGATACAAAAGTTGGTTTTCCAAACACCGGTTATTATTTACCTGTAATTTATTCCCTTTTTGGAATAAAAATCGAAACCCTTGAAGATATGAAGGCTCCCCTTGAAATTGCAAGGGGCCTTCTTCCTCCCCATATTAAAGGGAAACACTGGCTTCCCTATCTCGGGCCTCTCCTTGATGCCGGTATGGCAGGAATAATCTCCTATGAAATCATAGAAGCACTAAGATATCTTAATGAACCTGATTTTTATCTCCATGCGGAAGATCCTGATATAGAAGCAGGTAAATTATGGACAGGTGCAGCAGATGATGTTGTTTTCAGGAAAAGAGGTGTTGAATTTGTAGACGGTTCCGCTCCCGGATTTGCAGCCATTGTAGGCTCTGCTCCTGATCCTGAAATTGCAAAAATGATTGTTGAAGATTACCAGAAAAAAAGCCTCTATATCTTCCTTGCTGCAAACCACAACGGAACAACCATTGCGGAACAGCTCATTGAGGCAGGGGTGCAGATCGGCTGGAGCACAAGGATTGCATGTTTCGGCCCTGATATCTCTTCTGCTGTATTTGCATTAGGCTTTGCAAACAGGGTTGCCATGGCATTTGGCGGTATTGAGCCCGGTGATTACAAAAAAATCCTCAAATACAACAAAGACAGGGTTTTTGCCTTTGTAAACGCCCTTGGTGATGTTGGAACAGAATGGGGTGTTGCAGCAGCAGGTGCTGTAAACTGGGGTTTCCCGACCCTTGCCGATACGGATATCACTCAGATACTTCCGACAGGTATCTGTACCTATGAACATGTTGTTGCACCGGTCGCTTATGATGAAATCTGCCAGAAATCAATTGAAACAAGGGGACTTAAGGTTAAAATATCTGAAATAGATATCCCATGCGCATTTGGTCCTGCTTTTGAGGGCGAGCGCGTCAGGGGAGCTGATCTTTTTGTCCAGTGCGGCGGTGGTAAAACACAGTGCACAGAGCTTGTAAAATCAGCTGATATGAATGAGATAGAGGATGGAAAGATAAGTGTTGTAGGCCCTGATATTACAGATCTTAAGCAGGGAGATACTTTCCCGCTTGCAATCTATGTACAGGTGGCAGGCCGTGAATTCCAGGAAGATTTTGAGCCGATCCTTGAAAGGCAGATCCATCATCTTGTCAATTATATCCAGGGGGTCATGCACATAGGACAGAGAGATATCTCATGGATACGTGTCAGTAATGCAGGCGTGGAAAAAGGCTTTACCTTGAAAGACATCGGTGTTGTCCTCCATGCAAAATTCCACCAGGAATTTGAAAAAATTCTTGACAAGGTTCAGGTCACTCTGTTCACAAAGCAGGAGGATGTTGACAAATGGACCAAGATCGCAAGGGATGAATACCATACACGTGACGCACGTGTTGATTCAATGACCGATGAAAGTGTTGAGATCTATTACTCATGTACTTTATGCCAGTCATTTGCACCAAACCATGTTTGTACGGTAAGCCCTGAAAGAACAGGTCTTTGCGGAGCATACAACTGGATGGACTGCAGGGCTTCATATGAAATTAATCCAACCGGCCCCAACCAGCCCATTGAAAAGGGAGAATGCCTTGATCCAAAGCTTGGTCAGTGGAAGGGTGTTAATGAATTTGTCAAAAAGGCTTCCAGAGGCGCCGTTGAAAAATACAATCTTTATTCCATGGTATATGATCCCATGACTACCTGCGGTTGTTGCGAGTGTATTGCAGCAATGCTTCCATCATGTAACGGTGTTATGACCGTTGGCAGGGATTATCAGGGCGAAACTCCATGCGGAATGAAATTTACAACCCTTGCAGGTGTTATGGGCGGCGGTGCTTCTTCTCCCGGATTTGTGGGACATTCAAAATACAACATCACCCAGGGTAAATTTCTCCTTGGTGATGGCGGACTTTTAAGAATGGTCTGGATGCCCAAGATGCTCAAGGAAGAGCTTAAGGACAGGTTAATCGCCAGAGGTGAAGCAATGGGCGTTCCCGGGCTTTATGACATGATTGCCGATGAAACCGTTGGAACAACAGAAGAAGAAATTCTTCCCTTTCTCCAGGAAAAAGGCCATCCGGCACTTACCATGGAATCTTTAATCGGCTAATGATCAAATAACTGACCTGTGACCTTTTGGTTTCAGGTCAGTTCATGATTAAACTATATTTAATAAAACGAAAAAGATGGCCCGGGCCACCAGAAATTTTCCGGGCCATCATTTCCTTTATAAGAAATAACACATAAATCATTACATTTATTTATTTTTTTGTCAGAATCGTTGATTCTTTGAGGCAAATCCGAGCCAATCCAGATCTGCCTCATGGCAGTTATACAGATTATGTA
>WFQS01000094.1 GCA_015486915.1 Desulfobacteraceae bacterium | reverse complement strand
TTTCCAGCTGGAATTTTCTTAATTCATCCAAGGGCATGCATTCAAATTCATTATTCCATGGCATAAATTTTCCTCGTCAAATATTTTGGAATCCAAGCATCTCTTCGGCATGATTTATGGTCGCAGGAGTAATTTCTTCTCCTCCAATCATCCTTGCAATTTCGTTTATCCTGTCTTTTCTGTCCTTTAATGGGAAAATGGCAGTTGAAGTCCGTCCGTTGACCACACTTTTTTTTATCCTGAAATGACTGGTGCCGTATTTTGCTATCTGGGCAAGGTGGGTTATGCAGATCACCTGGTAATCAAGGGCAAGGTTTTTTAATTTAATACCCACTTTTTCAGATGTTTTTCCTCCAATACCTGCATCCACTTCATCAAAAATAAGGGTTTCAAGGGATTCTGTTTCAGAAAGAACAGCTTTTAAAGCAAGAACAACCCTTGAAAGTTCTCCGCCCGATGCAATACGGTTTAATGGCCGTGGTTCCTCTCCGGGATTGGGAGACATGAGAAAACATACTTTATCAATTCCCTTTGCAGAGTATTTAATATTTTCAGCAGGAAATTGATTCAAAGGCTCAATGGAAATTGAAAAACCGGCACCATCCATTTCAAGATCATTAAATTCAGCTTCAACAAGAAACCCTAAGTTTTGTCCTGCGGCTTTTCTTTTTTCCGATAAAGCCAATGACTTTTCATGCAGGTTATTCAGAATATTTTCAGCATCTTTTGTCAGTTGATCAATTTCTTTCTTTGTTTCCCGGGTACTGAAAATTCTTTTCTTTAATTCATCATATTTTACAAACAGAGATTCAAGGCTGCCCCCGTATTTTCTTTTCAACTTCTGGACAAGGTCAAGTCTTGATTCGGTTTTCTCAAGTGCTGCAGTATCAAGCTCAATTGTTGAAGCATATGTTCTGAGTTCCTCTGCAAGATCCTGAAGTTCCAGAACTGCCATGGTTATCTTTTCCGTTTTCTCACCAAGAACAGGATCAAGATCATCAATTTTTTCAAGATCATTTTTAACAAGCCCAAGTTGTTCAATGATTGAATTATCAGTTAGATAAAGCGCATTTACAGATCTATTTACAGCATTTACAATCTCGGAACTGTTTTTTAAGCGTTTTTTTTGTTTTTCAAGCTTTTCATCCTCTTTGGGCAGTATTTCTGCATCTTCAATTTCATCTATCTGAAACTTTAAAAATTCATTATCATTATCGTTTTTTTCAAGATCTTCTTTAAGTTCGGCAATCTTTTTTTCAAGCATGGAAAATTTATTATACAATCTGCCAACTTCACGGCGCAGAGGAAAAATTCCGGCAAATTGATCCAGAATATCAATATGATTATCCTGCTTTAAAAACCCCTGGTGGGCATGCTGGCTTGAAATTCCCGCAAGATTTCTTGTTACAAGTTTCAGCATGTGCATGGTTGATTGTTTTGAATTAATAAAAAGCCTGTGCCGACCGCTGGAAGATATGATTCTTCTGATCATGAGGCCTTCTGAAGGATCCATTCCCTGATCTTCCATAATTATCGCAGCACTGGAGTCGGGATCTATCTCAAAAAAAGCGGAAAGTTCTGCATTTTCTTCACCTGTCCTGACGAGATCCCCTGAAACACGGCCTCCGAGGAGAAGATTAACAGCCTCTATGATGATGGATTTTCCAGCGCCTGTTTCACCGGTTAATACAGAAAGCCCCCTGGAAAATGATATTCTTATATCATCTATTATAGCGAAATTTTTTATGGAAAGCTCAATAAGCATATGGAACTTTTTGTTGTAAAAAATATATTATATGCCGAGGTATGCCTTTTTCACATCTTCGTTCACAAGAAGATTCTCACCTGTGTCAGATATTGTTATGACCCCGTTTTCCATGACATAACCCCTGTCGGCAACCTGCAAGGCAAGATTGGCGTTCTGTTCCACAAGAAAAATTGTGGTATTACTTTCTTTGTTGAATTTTTTTATAATTTCAAAAATCTGTTTGGTAATAATAGGTGCAAGTCCAAGGGATGGTTCATCAAGGAGAAGAAGCTTTGGCCTTGTCATGATAGCCCTTGAAATGGCAAGCATCTGCTGCTCCCCTCCGCTTAAGGTTCCACCTGCCTGACTGCGCCTCTCTGCAAGAATTGGAAACAGTTCAAAAACATATTCAAAATCTTTTTTTATCTCAGCTTTGTCGTTTCTTAAAAAAGCTCCCATATCGAGGTTTTCCATAACGGTAAGATATGGGAATATCCTTCTGCCTTCCGGGACCTGGCTGATTCCAAGGGCTGCTATTTTATCAGGAGGTAATTTATTAATGGGTTTATC
>WFQS01000093.1 GCA_015486915.1 Desulfobacteraceae bacterium | reverse complement strand
GTACTTTACAGGAGTTTCATATTAAAAAAAATAAAGAAAGATGATAAGGGAAACATAATGCTGAATATTACAAAGGAAGATATAAATGTTCTGTTGAAACTTCAGAAAGCCCAGACAGAAACTGTTCACATTGACTCTTTCTTAAGCGAGACTGCCGGAGAGAAATCAGAGCTTGACTCAAAACTTTCTGAATTTGAGACTTCTTTAAATAAACATAAAAAAGAGTTTGAAAAGGCAGGAAAAGACTGCAGGGAAACTGAAGCTGAAATCCTGGTGAATGAGCAGCGCATAAAAACGAGCAGCGAACGCTTAAAACAGGTGAAGACCAACAGGGAATACCAGGCTCTTCAGCGTGAGATCGATGACGGTAAAAAGAGAAAGGAAGAACTTGAGACACTTCTTCTTAAATATCTTGAACAGCAGGAAAGTGCAGATAAAATTTTTAAGGAGCAGCAGGATGATTTTAACCAGCTTGCTGAAAAAATCAGGTCTGATAAAAAGAATATAGATAAAAAAAGTTTAAGCCACAGAAAACTTCTTAAAAAATATAGAACCCAGAAGGAAACCATTGGCAGAGATCTTGACCCTGAACTTTTAAAATTGTTTAATGAGATTGCAGAGTCCAATGGAGGGCTTGTGGTGGCCCCGGTTAAAGACGAAGTATGCATGGGTTGTTTTATGAATATTCCACCCCAGCTCTATATAGAGGTCCTTCGAGGTGAATCTCTTATCATGTGTCCCCAGTGCAACAGGATTCTTTACCATGCCGATGAAGAATAAAAACCGATAAAAAAATCTGATTTACTGAGGATCGAAAATTTTATAAGTTGAACGAGATTGCTTGTCTTCTTTTCCCATTTACTTCGTTGCATCAAAGGCCGAATACGTGGAGTATGCAACCTTTAATGCGCCTTGTACATGGGGTAGGAATCCTGCGCTATTTCTGTTCAACTTATTTCATCTCCGATCCTAAAGATGAAAATTTAAATACGGTCGGACCAGATCAGATGATCGCGGAATTGCTTTTATTGCTTATTTCGAGGAAAGTCCGAACACCACAGGGCAGGACGCTCCATAACGTGGAGTCGCGGTGACGTGAAGGAAAGTGCAGCAGAGAACAGACCGCCATGGATTTTTTTAAAATTTCATGGTAAGGGTGAAACGGTGCGGTAAGAGCGCACCAGTTTTCCGGGTGACCGGGAAAGCTTGGTAAACCCCGTCCGGTGCAAGACCAAATAGGGAAGCTTTTTTAAGGATTGCCCGTCCATTGCTTCCGGGTAGGTCGCATGAGGTGAATTTTAATATTTACCCTGAAGATGAATGATCATCGCCCTGATATCGGGTAACTGGTATCCTATGGGAACAGGATTCGGCTTACGAGCTGATCCGGCCGTATTTTTTTATTCGTAAGCGTTCACAGGGCACTGCACCTGCAGCGTTGGCGGGCATTTGAAGTACATTAGTACGTCTGCTTGCCCGCCGCCTTGCATCTGCAGCACCCTGTAAAACGCTTACAGTTGGTGCATTGACTGTGAACGGTTGCTTTTATTCTTTGTAGCGGACTGATTCCGGGTCAACCGAGATCGGTTTCATGACCGTTATTATTGGGGCAGCATAGCCTGTCTCTTTTATGATGAGGAAATAATTCATGCTTATTATTGAAGAACTTAAAGTGGAAGTCGGGGGAAAGGAAATACTCCAGGATGTCAATCTTCATGTTCCTCCGGGAGAAACTCATATTTTGTTCGGGCCCAATGGATCGGGAAAGACCACATTGATGATGACCATCATGGGTTTTTCAGAGTACAGTGTAACAAGGGGGAAAATCATTTTTAAAGGTGTAGATGTTACTTATATGCCGGTACATGAAAGGGCAAGGCTTGGTATTGGTATCATGTTTCAACGTCCCCCGACCATAAACGGCCTGTCAAGCCGCCATATGGTTGAAATCTGTGCCGGTGACAGAAAAGTTGATATCGATAAATTATCGGACCAGCTTCAGTTCAAAGGATTTCTTGAAAGGGATGTTAACAGCAACCTTTCAGGAGGTGAAATCAAGCGTTCCGAACTCCTTCAGCTTGCAGCTCAGCAGCCTGATATGCTTTTACTTGATGAGCCCGGCTCCGGGGTTGACCTTGAATCCATTGCTATTCTCGGAGATACGATAAATTCCCTTTTAAATCGTGGTGTGCAGAAACAGCCCTCATGCCAGAAAGCCATTATCGATGAAAAACCAAAGTCAGCACTTGTAATCACCCATACAGGGCATATATTGGATTATATTACTGCTGACAGAGGCCAGGTTCTTTACCACGGCCAGCTCAGATGCTCAAGAAATGCAAGGGAAATTCTTAACTGGATCCGGGAATACGGATATGAGGAGTGCGTAGGATGCTCAGTATAAAAGACAATGAAATTACAGGAAACAAACAAACCGGGATAGATTTAACCTGTTATTCAACCGAGGATGACGGCTACGATTATGTGAATGATCTCAGCTGCATTGATGAAGCGGACTCTGAAGAATTTGCAAGGGTTGGCATTGAAACGGATGATTCATTAAGATCCGGAACCTTTATTCAGAAAGATAATTCCATTGTTCACTGCCAGAAGATGACCAAGGGGGTTGAAATTAAGGGGATGGCAAGTGCTGTCAAGGAGTTTCCCTGGCTTGAAAAATATATGTGGAGTCTTATAACTCCTGAAAAGGATGAATTTACAAGATCTGTGAATAACAGCTTGCTGCAGGGGCTTTTTATAAGGGTGGAAAAGGGCGTTAAACCGGAAAAACCTCTCCAGGCCTGTTTTAATATTGCAAAAAACGGATTTTCCCAGAATGTTCATAATATTATAATTGCAGAGGAAAATTCGGAAATTCACATTATAGCGGGTTGCTCCACATCGGATCATGTTCAGTCAGGACTGCATATAGGGCTTTCTGAATTTTTTGTTAAAAAAGGGGCAACCCTGAAATATACAATGATCCACGACTGGGGTGAAAATATATGCGTAAGGCCGAGAACCGCCGTGCACGTTGAAGAGGGCGGGGTTTTTGTATCAAATTATATATCTTTGAAACCGGTGGGTTCCTTAGAATCAAATCCTGTCACCATACTTGAAAAAAATGCAACGGCCAACTTTAACAGCGTACTTGTGGCAGGTAAAGATTCCTATATGGATGTGGGCTCCATTGTTGAACTTAACGGGCCCGGGGCCAGGGCTGAAATAATATCAAGGGCAATTGCTGCAGGCGGTACAATTATTTCAAGGGGGCATATAAAGGGAAATGTCAAGGGTGTCAAAGGACATCTTGAATGCAAGGGGCTTATTTTAAAGGACGGGCTCCTCCATGCAATTCCGGAACTTTCAGGATGTACCCCTGGAGTTGAAATGTCCCATGAAGCAGCTGTTGGTAAAATAGATAAAAGGGAAATTGAATATCTCATGGCAAGGGGGCTTAATGAAAATGAGGCTGTTTCAACCATTGTAAGGGGATTTTTAAATGTCGAGATTGACGGGCTTCCCCCTGAACTTGCAGCTACAATAGACAGGGCTGTCAAGGAAACCGAGCAGGACATGATGTAGGACAACGAGATAATATTCATGACCATTTTTCAGGGAATATCATTTAAAGAAAAAGCAGACCTTCTGTCTTTTGAATATCTTAGATGTATCAGGTATGTGAATGAAATTGATCTGACAGACAGCTTTCTGACAAAAAAGCTCTACTCCAAACTCATCGCATCCTCACAGCTGCTTGAGGATTTCCTTGATTTCCATGGTGCTAAAAATAACAGGACCTGGATTTTTTACAGGGAACTTACCGCTGCCATACGTCATCTTTCCCTTGCCGGATATTCCCAGAAACATATCTTAAACCGCCTGAAGTTTTATGATCTCGGCGATATCAAATCCTTTACCTATGAATCCCGTGATACCCTGAGGATGATCCAGGATTCCATAAAATTTTCTTCTCCCATTATTTTAGATGAAGCAGAACGCCTCAGCATAAAAGTTCCGGAAACCGGATATGATAATAATTTTTTCCCGCAGATTGTGACAGATGAACAACTGGAACATAATATTGATGATCATGAAAATAAATTTCAACAGAAACAGAAAATTACCAGTATTGCCAGTGATTTTCTTGAGCTTGTCAATGATTTTGAAAAGTTTTCCTTTTATGAGAGATACAACAGCATAAAAATAAGAGAACTTGTCCCTGAAAAAGTTAATGAGGTCGAGATCAGGCGTTTTGAAATGCTTCTCCATAACCTCCAGTCAAGTTTTGATTCCTATGTCATACATGGGGGTTTCAAACTCGGTAACACAAAACTTAAACAATTGAGAAGTCATCTCTCGATCACTTTCCATCTCCTCCAGGCAATGGGCAGACTGCTGCATTTTTATGAAAGGCATCTCCATGGTATAGAGTACAAGGATCAGTATAAAAGTGTCAGTGAATCTTTGTCCGAATTAATTGATCCTGATGTACTGCTTGACAGGGCTGTGAATTACGGCCTTTTTTATGCAGGTCGGTTTTTATCTTCAGGGAAAAGACTTGCATTTGACATTTTAAATGAAAATATTGAGCGTTCTTCCATAGTTGTAGGTATCCCTGAAGAAAGGGGCTTTCACAGCAGGCCGAGTCTGCTTGTGGCTAAAATTGTCCAGCATTATGGTGGTGAGGTTGAACTGTGCGTGGGGGAAGATAAATTTGATGCTGCAAGTGTCCTTGATATTCAGTGGGCAGGCGGTAAAATAAAAAAAGAAAATATTAAAAAAGTTATGTTCAAAGGTGACTCCAGAGCCCTTGCCGATCTTGAAATCCTTGCAGGTGTTAATTATGGTGAGGACTCCATGGGAAAGGGGATTCCTCTTCCTTCAGAATTATCATACCTCAGGTAACTTAAGGGCCTGCTTTTTAAAAAATTTACATCCTGTTTATTTTTTTACGCTCATATTCTTCTTTCTACAGATTGAGAGCTTTTCAAAAAGCCCACCCCGGGAAATGTTATTCGGGTAAAACTAAAATTTGCGCTTTTCTGTGGTATTTTATGGCTTTTTTATGGACAAAAATTCAGCGCGATATTGTAAAATTCAAAATCAGTGGCTTTTTTTATGTTTGTCAAAATATCTGATTTTTGAGGCGCTGTAACGCAGTTCAGCTCGGCCTCATGGCCGTTATACAGGAATTGAACAGGATCATTGGATATCTAAGTGTATTACAATAAAGGGAGAGTATTATTTTTTCAGGAAAAGAAATTTTTGCCTTGATTGTTGCTGGCGGTAAGGGCTTGAGAATGGACTCAAAAATAAAAAAACAGTATATGAAATATGCAGGTTTTCCGGTTATAGTTCATACAGTGAGAAAATTTTTCTCTTTTCCAATGGTTGATGGGATTATTCTTGTCGTTCCTGAAGAAGATATGGCATTTTGTCATGATAATATTTTAGTGCCCCATGACCTTGATTTACGGGTTTCCATGGTTAAAGGCGGACGTAAGCGCCAGGATTCTGTTAAAAACGGGTTGATGGAAGTAAAAAAGCACGCTTCTTTTCCCGGAAACGTGCTTGTTATGATCCATGACGGGGTCAGGCCATTTGCAGATCATTTATTAATGGAAAGATGTATAACAGGTGCAATTGAACACCAGGGGGCATGTGTCCCCGCCGTACCCGTTCATGATACTTTAAAGAAAACAGATCGCCATGGTTTTGTTTTAAAAACAGTGGCAAGGGATCATCTCTATCAGGTTCAGACTCCCCAGGTGTTTGACCTTGACCTCATAATCGGCGCATATGACCATGCTGAAAAAAATAATTTTTCAGGCACAGATGATGCGTCGTTTGTGGAAAATGCAGGTAAAAGGGTTTTCATGATAAGGGGATCAAAAAAAAATATCAAAATCACAACCCGGGAAGATTTTGACCTTGCAGATGCTTTTCATGCC
>WFQS01000092.1 GCA_015486915.1 Desulfobacteraceae bacterium | reverse complement strand
TTTTAAAGGATATATTATGTTTTCAAGAAGACACCCTTTTCTATTTTTCTTTCTTGTTCTTTTTTCCATCACGGCGGTTTTTTTTGCCGGTATGACTGCTCTTATTTTCGGTGGCTCAGTTTTTATCAGATCACGTGTTTCATCGGTTGTATCTCCATCATCTGACGGGAACGTGGGTGTTGTTGAACTGACAGGTGTTATTACATCGTCAAAAAAGATAATTGAGCAGATTAAAACATTTAAAGAAAATAGTTCAATAAAAGCGATTGTTTTGAGGGTTAATTCTCCCGGAGGCGGGGTGGGTCCATCTCAGGAGATTTACAGGGAGATTTTAAAAACAAAAAAAACAAAAAAAGTTATTGCATCCTTTGGTTCTGTGGCAGCATCGGGAGGGTATTATGCAGCTTGTGCATCCAACGGAATCATGGCCGATCCAGGTACCATAACAGGCAGTATAGGCGTTATAATGGAGTATGCCAATTTCCAGGAAATAATGAAAAAAATCGGGCTTGTCCCCATTGTGATCAAAAGTGGAAAATTCAAGGATATGGGGTCTCCTGTCAGGCCGATTAAGGATGAAGAGAAAAAAATTCTACAGGGCGTTGCAGATGAAATTCATCTCCAGTTCATCAAAGATGTTGCAAAGGGCAGGGGAATCAAACAGGATAAAATAGCAAAAATAGCCGACGGAAGAATATATACTGGGGAAAAAGCAATGGAAATCGGCCTTGTGGATAAGTTGGGCAACCTTGATGATGCAATAGACTGGGCAGGAAAAATCGGGGGGGTCAAGGGAAAAATCAAGGCTGTTTATCCTGAAAAAGACAGGATCTATTCTTTGAAAAAACTCTTTGAATCCCTATTCAAAAATACTTACATCACCGGCGCCATGCCGAATTATTTCAGGTATATCATCAATTAAGGATACGACACTTGATGCTGTTCCCGGTACCGGCCCGGCATCAATCACAACGTCAATTGTTTTATGGAACCAGTCGTGGAGCAGGGAGGGATTCTCGAAAATTTCTCCCTCGGGGTTTGTTGCACTTGTTGACAGGACCGGATGCCCCAGTTCCTCTGCAATTGCAAGGGCAATTTTGTTGTCAGGCACCCTTATTCCGGCAGTTTTTCTCTTTGTGAGCATTATTTTCGGGACCATTTTTGAACCCTGGAGAATAAAGGTATACGGTCCTGGAAGCAGTCTTTTCATATTCCGATATGCAAAATTAGATATTTTTGCATAATCACTGATATGTTTGAGATTTGAGCATATAAAGCTGAAAGGCTGTTTTTTATCCCTCTGTTTAATCTGATAAATTTTCTCTATCGCTTTTTTGTTCATTATATCACAGCCTATCCCGTAAAATGTATCGGTGGGATAGGCTATTATTCCGCCTTTTTTCAATATATCAGCCACCTGGTTTATCAGTCTTGGCTGTGGATTATCCGGATTTATCTGTATCAGCATTTTCTTATCTTCATGCACATTTTGATATGGCCAGTTTTCGGGATCTGACCCATGTTTTTTTAAGGAGTTTAAATGTTTCCCCGGGCATTCCCGATGGAAGGTCCACAAAGGAGAAATCATTGTCAATGTCAATATTTCCTATATATCTGCTGTCAAGACCTGCTTCATTTGTAATTGCCCCCACAATGTCTGTTGGCCTTATACCATGGTGACTTCCAATTTCAATGCGGTATCTTTCCATTCCCTTTTTAATGGGAATTATTTTTGCATTGATTCCTGGCATAGCAGATATTTTTTTATTTACCTTTTTTAACTTTTGCCTGTCAACTGCAATGGTTTTTTTAAATTTATTTTCTTTTTCATGCCCGGAAATCTGTTCTTCCATCTTTTTTGCAAAAGGCTCTTTAATGGCTGGTTTTTTTCTGCCGGGTATTTTCCTGTCACGGATGTCTGTTCTTTTACGCAAGCTGTCAGGAGCTTGTTTCAGCCTTGCTTTTTTTGAAGGCTTATGGATCGGCAGGAGAAAAGGGGTGTTTCCGTGAACCATTTTTGCAAGGGCAGCTGCAACCTTAGCAAGGGGAATTTCTTCTTCTTCGGTATAGGCTTCGATGAAATTTTGAAACATACTTACATCGTTTGATTGCAGAGTCTCCCCAATATTTCTTTTAAAATCAGCAATTCTTTTCTTATTTATTTCACCGTTGGAGGGCAGGGGCTGTCTCTTATACACATCTGA
>WFQS01000091.1 GCA_015486915.1 Desulfobacteraceae bacterium | reverse complement strand
TGTATAAGAGACAGGGTGCCTGTAATACCATTGACAGGGGCACATTTGGAAGAACATGGATCGGGAAAGGCGTAAAAACCGATAACCTCGTGCACATAGCTCATAATGTAATCATTGGCAGAAACACCCTTATTGTTGCCCAGGTTGGTATTGCAGGAAGTTCAAAAATAGGAAACAATGTGATAATTGCCGGCCAGGCAGGAATCTCAGGTCACCTTACAATAGGTGATTATTCAATAGTGGGGCCTAAAGCCGGGGTGACAGAAAATGTTCCTTCGGGAAAAATTGTTTCAGGTATTCCGGGCATGCCCCATAAACTGTGGCTTAAAGTCGCAAACATTATACCGAGACTTCCTGATTTAAGAAAAAAACTATTATCTCTTGAAAGAAGAGTAAAAGACTGTGAGCAGTCTGTCAAAAATGACCATGGAAAACCTTTTGATGGTAAGGGAACTTCCAAAAAATAAACTATATTTCTATAAGGCGGAAATTGTAAATGATTCACCAGATTCACCCAACGGCAATTATAGACCCCAAAGCCGAGATAGATTCCAATGTTACCATTGGGCCCTATGCAATTGTAAAAAGTGACGTTTATATTGGTTCAGGTACAGAAATAGGACCTTATACAACCATAGACCAGTATGTCACCATAGGACCTGACTGTAAAATATTTCAGTATGCTTCCATAGGGGCTGCTCCCCAGGACCTTAAATTTCACGGTGAAAAAAGTTACCTGAAAATAGGAAGAGGTTCTGTAATAAGAGAATTTGTGACCATGAACCGTGGAACGGAACTTGGGGGGGGAGTTACAGAGGTTGGAGAGGATAATTATCTCATGGCCTATACCCATATAGCCCATGACTGTAAAACAGGTAAGCAGGTGATCCTGGCCAATAACGCTACACTTGCCGGCCATATTGAAGTGGGGGATAATGTAACCATTGGCGGGCTTGTCGCCATACATCAATTTGTAAAAATAGGCGACTTTGCCTATATCGGTGGGAAATCAGCCATTGTAAAGGATATTCCCCCTTATGTTATTGCAGCAGGAGACCGCGCAAGCCTTCACGGGCTCAACAATGTTGGACTGAAAAGAAAAAAATTCCCAAAATCAACACGTCTTGCCCTTAAAAGGGCATACAGAATTGTTTTCCGTATCGGCCTTACCGTGAAACAGGCATCGGACCGTGTCAAAGCTGAAGTCGAACAGATCCCGGAAGTAGTTAACTTCATGAATTTTATAGAAAAATCCAACAGGGGTGTTACAAGATAGCTTTATGAAAATAGGACTTATAGCAGGAGGTGGCCAGTTTCCTTTACTTTTTTCCAAAAAAGCAGGTGAAAAAGGCTATGAAGTTTATGCTGCTGCCTATGTGAATGAGGCATCGGAGGAACTTGCCGATCATGTAAAAGCCATCATAAGACTTCACCTTGGTCAGGTGGGACGTCTGATAAAATTTTTTAAGGCCAATGGTATAAATCAAGCCGTAATGATGGGAACAATTAAAAAGACCAGGATTTTTGCGGATATAAGACCTGATCTTAAAGCGCTGTCATTTATTGCAAAAAGAAAAAACGGACATGATGATTCTGTTTTGACAGCGTTTGCAGATCTTCTTGAAAAGGAGGGAATCACGATTAAACCTTCCACTTTTCTTTTCCCGGAGCTGATCTCAAAAAAGGGCTGCTGGACGAAAAGAAAGCCTGATAAAGCTGAAAAAAAAGATATAATAACCGGCTGGAAAATGGCAAGGGGGATCGGCAGCTTAGATATCGGTCAGTGTGTTGTAATCAGCAATGGAAGTGTCCTTGCAGTGGAAGCTGCCGATGGAACTGATGCAACAATAAAGCGGGGCGCGGGACTTGCAGACGGCAGTGCTGTTGTTGTGAAACTTTCAAAACCAAACCAGGATTTACGCTTTGATCTACCATCCTCGGGAATTGAGACCATAAATACAATGCACAAAGCAGGAGCCTCTGTGCTGGTGCTGGAAGCCGGTAAAAGCATTGCTTTTGACAGGGATGAAATGATCGCCCTTGCCGATTCCTGTAATATTTCAATACTTGCAATGGATGATTCTGATTTTTTGTAAATATTCGGCCACAGATTTACACAGATGAACGCAGATATGTTTAAAACATATTAATATTACAGTTGATTTTTAAAGGATGTCTGAAATTGCTATGGCTCAATGCAGTACTACAAATCCTCTGCAGAATTTAAAACATATAATGATCATTGCAGGAGAGCCGTCGGGTGATCTCCATGGAGCCGCCCTTTTAGAAAAAATTAAACAGGCAGATCCATGTGTGAGGTTCACAGGTATAGGCGGTGATATGATGAAAGCCCGGGGCATGGACCTTTTTTTTCATATCAATAAGCTTTCAGTCATGGGCGTTACCGAAGTAATCTCCCGTATAAGAATTATTAAAAAGGCCTTTGATACCTTTAGAACTATGGTAATTAAAGACCGTCCTTCCCTTGTTATTGTCATCGATTATCCCGGATTTAATTTAAAAGCCGCTGCATTTGCCTGGAAAAATTCCATACCCGTACTTTATTATATCACACCAAAAGTCTGGGCATGGAACAGAGCAAGAATAAAAAAAATCAGAAAATACGTAAGTCATGCAGCTCTGATCCTGCCATTTGAAGAGCCCCTTTTTAAAAAAGAAAGAATTCCCTCAACCTTTGTCGGCCACCCTCTTCTTGATTATTATACTGAAGAGATGATTAAGCAGGATTACAAAAAAGAAATAGTGGGAAAAGACGGTGAAAAAAAGGGGACTGAATACAAAAAAACGTTTACAATAGGTCTTCTGCCGGGCTCGCGGGAAGCGGAAATAGATAATCTCTTTGAAATTATGCTGGAATCTGCCCAAATTATTCAAAAACAGTCAAACAGTGTCAAATTCCTTGTTTCCATGGCAGATTCAGTAAATAAAGACCATTTTAATTCCATTCTGAAAGGATACAATCAAAATAATTTATTTGAAGTGATAAAAGGCAATCCTGTAAAAATATTTGAAAAATCCGATTTTCTTGTTGCAGCATCCGGTACGGTGACTCTTGAGGCTGCAATATGCGGCATTCCAATGGTGATCATATATAAGATGTCATTTCTAAGCTATCTGCTGGCCAAAAGTTTTGTCAGGGTGAAATATGCAGGCCTTGCCAATATTATTGCAGGAAGGGAAATCGTACCTGAACTGCTTCAAAATGATGTAACCTGTGAGAAAATAGCGAAAAAAGTTATTACGCTTTTGAACACAGAATCTCTTTCAATGATGAGAGCACAACTTTTGATGGTCAGAAAAATGCTTGGAAGCAGGGGGGCTGCAGCAAGAACAGCCAAAATTGCCCTCGGTATGGTTAAAAAACATTCAAATTCCTTGACATGGTAATCATTAATTGCAATAAAACAGAGTTGTGAGTATCGGGCTCAATATTTGAATATAATTTATATGTTCAAAGGTGGAGTCATTTTTTAATTATTTAAGTTATGGAGGATAAAATGAAAAAAGCTGTAAGACTTTCAGTTTTAACGCTGCTGGCATTTGTTTTTGTTGTATCAGGTATCGCTGTGGCAGGGACCCTTAATGATGTACTGGCAAGAGGATACTTAAAAGCCGGGGCAAACGGTGATCTTTTCGGTTTTGGAAAGCCTGATTCAAAGGGTGTATGGAGAGGACTTGATGTTGATACTGCAAGGGCTGTTGCCGTTGCTGTATTTGGAGATAAAAACAAGGTTAAATTTACTCCATTGACTGCAAAAACCCGTTTTACTGCACTTCAGTCAGGCGAGATCGATGTCCTTACAAGAAACTGTACCCAGACCTTAAGCCGCGATACTGCGATGGGACTTGATTTCTGCCAGGTCAATTTTTATGACGGCCAGGGATTTCTTGTCAGCAAGAAACTCGGGATAAAAAGTGCAAAAGAGCTTAACGGTGCTTCTGTTTGTGTTCTCCCCGGTACAACAACGGAACAGAACGTTGCCGATTATTTCCGTACCAATGGTATGAAGATGAATCCTGTTGTTATTGAGAATACTGCAGAACTTGCAAAGGCATTTTTTGCAGGACGTTGTGACTGCTTAACCTCCGATGCTTCCCAGCTTGCAGGTACCCGTGCTGTTTCTCCACACGCTGCAGATTATATAATTCTGCCTGAAATTATCTCCAAAGAACCACTTGCTCCTGCTGTACGCCATGGCGACAACCAGTGGAAAGATATTGTAAATTATTCCGTTCTTGCCTTGATAGATGCAGAAGAACTTGGCATAACATCTAAAAATGTTGATAAAATGCTGAAAAGCAAGAACCCCAAAGTTAAAAGATTCCTCGGAGTTATCCCTGGAAATGGAAAGGATCTTGGACTTTCCAGTGAAAGATGGGCATATAATATCATCAAACAGATTGGAAATTACGGCGAAGTGTTTGAGAGAAATGTCGGCGTAAACACTCCCTTAAGAATTAAACGCGGATTGAACGATCTGTGGACAAGAGGCGGACTGATGTATTCTCCACCTTTTAAATAACTGCCATGGGGCAAAAGCTGGATTTAGTTAGGCCGCCCCGCAACAAATATAAAAAATAAACCTGTTGCATAACGGTATAATTTTATTTGAATTCCCGGGGTTTTCCTTTAAAACCCCGGGTTCAGGGAACTTCCAAAAAATAATTTACGCATCCTGTTTGCCCTTTTGCCCGTTTTCTCTGTTGTGATAACAGGCACATAGTTCGACTATGCACCTGTCATCACGCCTTGAAAACGAACAAAAGTACTGCACGATATACGTATATTATTTTCTTCTGGGTTCCCTTATGAAAAACAGCTTATTCGACTATGGGACAACATCGGTTTTTTGAAAATACAATTAAAGCTGACGGAAAATCCGGTAAAAGAGCCAGTTCTGCGAATGGGGTGAAGTGTGGGGATACATATTGGAGGTTACAAAAAATGATGCATATTTTTTTACAGGGGGCTTACCCCGGGGGTAATGCCATTGCATAACCCCAGGGTGTAATTATTTTGGAAATCAATAGTTTTTTGTCAGAGAAGCATCTTACTAAGAAGTTGTACATTTATCTTCGCAGCATCCGCATTCCATGGGCAGTGTTTCAAGTTCATGGTGAAAGCCCTCTTTAAAATCATCGGGTGTGTATGATCTGAAAATATTCCTCGGGCATTTCTCAACACAGATTTCACCACACTCATCTCCGTATTCCATACATATTTTATGATCGATTTTTATAATATCGTTTTCCATTGCAACTGCCTTTGCAGGGCAGGATCTTACACAGATTTTACATGAAATACAGCCGGATTCGCATATCTCCTTAACCTGTTTAGCCTTGTCCTTTGTGTTGCACGGTACAAAAACACGTGCCTTGACAGGAATCAGTTCCATAACATTATTGGGGCATGTCCTGATGCAGGTTCCGCAACCTACACACATATCCTTATCAACGCGCGGGAAATTATCAACCATGGTGATGGCATTAAACGGACATGCATCGGCACATTCTCCAAAACCCATACAGGCATGTTTGCATTCAAAGGGGCCTCCATAGGCAAGTTTTGCAGCTGTACAAGTTGAAAAACCCTGATATTGACTTCCCTTTTTTACCTTTCCTTCTATCCTGGAACATCTTGCAAAGGCAATAACATTTTCTACGGCTGACATCTGTTTGCCTGTAAGATCAGCCACCATTTTGGCGACTTCTTCTTTACCGGGAAAACAAAGGTTAGGCGGAACATCGGGGTCATTAACAACCGCTTCGGCGTATGCTTCGCATCCTGCAAAGCCACAGCCGCCTCATTGGGCACCGGCAAGAACTTCCTGAACCGCTTCAACCTTTGGATTTACTTCAACGGCAAATTTCTGTGCTGCAAGGGCAAGACCGATTCCAAAAACAAGTCCGATACAACCGAGAACGGCAAGACCACCAAAAGCCAGTTTAATAAGAGCTGGATCCATATTTATATTAATCTCCTTTTAAAAAATAACCATACCTGAAAACCCCATGAATGCCAGGGCAAAAAGACCTGCAACAACAAAGGCTATGGGAAGACCCCGATAGGTTACAGGGACATTTGCAAGTTCCAGTTTTTCACGCACCGAAGACATGAGAAAAAGTGCAAGAAGGAAACCTGCTCCGGCACCGAGTGAAAGCATAAAACTTTCCGCGGCATTGTACTCATTATTGGCAATGATCAGGGGGACTGCAAGAATAACGCAGTTTGCTATTACAAGGACAAGGTAAACCCCGAAAGCCTTAAAAAGTGCAGGATTGACTTTCCTCAATACCGTATCAACGGCCTGCACCGAAAGAGAGACAAGACCGATGAACACGACAATCTGGAGGAAATTAAGATGAAAGGGCTTCAGTATGAATTGATAAAATGCCCACGACATCATGGAACTTGCCACCATAACTATCATAAAGGTTATTCCCATACCCACGGCAGTGGACTGTTTCTGGGAAGTACCAAAGAACACACATAAACCGAGATATTTTGTAAATACAAAGTTGTGAATCAAAAAGGCGCCAATGAGAATTGAGAATAAAAAGCCAAAGTACAGCTTTTTCACCTCAACAACGGTGGAACCGAGATTCTTACCGTCTGCCTTGATATCCTTTATTGTAAGTATATGCGGCTGATTCTGATCGATCGCATCGGAAAAATAAAGATCCACGGTTTTTTTGTCAGGTCCGGGAATAATTTTACTTATCGTGAGCTGAATATCAGGATCAGGCTTAGCATAAATTCCATAATTTTTAACATCCTTTGCCCAGGCAGCATCCACTTCACCTGCAAAGGTAATTATAATATTGTGATCACCCTTAAATTTTGCCTTGCTGACATAGGAATGTTTATTTTTACATCCTGATATCAGAACAAGGCTGATCACAACGGCAACAGCCATCAGTTTATAGCATTTTATAAATTTCATCGATTTACAGCCTTTTTTCTTTTGTTATAAACAATTTCAATATAGTTAAAGGCAGCCATTAGAAAGCCGACACAGAAAAAACCGGCAACGGGCAGTGCAAAAAAGAGCAGAGGTCTGAAGCCTAATACATCGTAGCCAAACAGTTGACCTGCACCGAGAAGTTCACGCACAAATCCGAGTGTAAGCATACCAAATAAAAAGCCGCCACCCATGCCAACACCATCCCAGAAAGATGGCCACAACGTGTTTTTGCATGCAAAAACTTCAAGGCGCATGGTGATGATGGCAAAGGCCACAATGAGTTTTATAAAAATACCCATCTGCTTGTATGCAACCGGTGCAAGGGCCGCAAGAGTTAAATCTATAACCGTTACCCATGTTGCAATGACAAGGGTATAGGTCGGGATTCGTATCCTTGGATGAATATAGTCTTTTACAATGGATATGGTGCAGCTTGAAAAGACCTGGACAAAAAGGACTGCAATTCCAAGCATAAGTCCGTTCATCATTGTTGTACTTATTCCAACTGCCGGACACATGGATAAAGCCAGTCTGAAAATGGGATTCTCTTTTAGAATACCATTTATAACAAGTTGAAAATTAGTTTTTGTGGTAGCAGGCATTGAATATCTTCCTTATCTAAATTTTGTCTATGTGAAATACTTTGATAATCAGGGTTATCTGTTATCTAAAATGCAACGGGGACTTTATTCTGTTTCAAAGCATTATCAAGTATTGTGATACGATAGGCAAATTTCTTTACCATTGCCTTGATCCCCCTTGTCATTGCCCTGCTGGTAATGGTTGCACCTGTAAGAGCACAGATATCATGATCCTTGTATTTTTTTCTGATTTTATCAATTTTTGCCTTTGTAAACTCCCCTTTTTTCCATTTTGATTTTTCAAGATATCTTCTGTAATCATTTGGAAGGGGTTGTTTTACAACTTTAATTTTCTTAATGGTTTGCAGGGATTTATCATCAAACTGATTTTTAAAATACTCCTGCGAGATTTCAGCCCCAAGTCCGGGATCTTCTTCATCTTCCATGATCTCAAGAGCGGTTATGGTAAATTTTGAATTAAGGGCAAGCATTACTTTAATAATGCTTTTAAAGCCGTTGAATTCTCCGGGGAGCAGGTAGGCCAGGAGTTTAGGACCTGTTTTTGCTATAATGGTGGAGTCTGCATAGGTAAAAGTTTCAGGCGGCTTAACTACAGCATCAAGGGCTGTTTTGCGCTCCTCAATTTTTGATATTTTATCTTCTGAAATATTTAAATCAGACAGACCTTTAAATTTCCCGTCAAGACCCACTGTTACGAGAGCGTAGGAAATTTTTTTATCTTTCTTTACCGGCAGTACATAACCAATACTTTTTGTACCATTTTCGTCAAGTATATAACGGTAAAGGGTGTAGAGCCTTAAATCGGCAGGGACAGGATGTGCGGTATTAAAACCCAGCATGCTTGTCATTGTTCCCCTGACATTGAGATATTCATTATGTTCTTTGGCCTTTTCAGTTGCAGTGAAAACGCCGCCCATGATTATTCCTGCAATAAGGCAGGAGATGGTCAGTCCAAGTGTTATGCGTATTATTTCTTTCATTTGGCAGCTCCTTTGGGCGGAGCAAAACGCCTCGGTCTGAAGTGTGTTTCAAGGGTAGGGGTAATGGCATTCATAAGGAGAATTGCATAGCAGACACCTTCGGGATATCCTCCTTTTAAGCGAATTAAAACTGTAATAGCACCAATACCGGTTCCATATATAAGTTTTGCAATGGGCTGACTCGGGGCTGTGACATAATCCGTTGCCATGAAAACCGCACCCAGCAGAACACCACCTGACAATACTGCAAGTATGGGATTACCGGTGAAATATGCGTCCCCACCGAATACCCATGTAAAAAATGCCACGGAGAGCACCACGGAAACAGGAATATGCCAGGATATGTATTTCATGTATAAAAGGAAAAGTCCTCCAAGTATAATCAAAACGGCAGATGTTTCGCCTATACATCCTGGTCTTAATCCCATTAAAAAATGATTATATACAGCTGGAAGGGAGCCGAATTTATCAATTACTCCCTGAATACCAAAATGTTTCAGTACAAAAAGCGGTGTTGCCGTTGAAACAGCATCAACACCTGTCTGGACATGGCCGAAAAAACCTCCTGCCGAAGGTGAAAGCCATGCCGAAGTCATGGCAACCGGAAAAGTGGCCATGAGAAAGGCCCGTCCTATAAGGGCGGGGTTAAAGATGTTGGAACCTATGCCTCCAAGCAGGTGTTTGGCAACATAAATAGCCATAACAGCACCAAGTACCGGCACCAATATGGAAACACCCGGAGGAATGACATAGGCAAGTAAAAGTCCTGTCAAAACTGCGCTTCCGTCTTTTATGGTCACAGGGCGGTGCAGACATTTCTGGGAAATCGCCTCAACTGCCACGCAACTTAAAACACTTACAGCGGTAATAACAAGCGTCTGAAAACCAAAAATAAATATGGAGCTGATAAGCAGAGGGACAAGAGTAGCAGAAACTGTCCACATGATCCTGCCGACTGTTTCCTTACTCTTGACATGGGGAGAAACAGACACAACCCAAAGGTCCTGATTCTCTGCTGTAAAGCTCGCCTGTTCGTTCTTGTTTTTAATGATTCTCCTCCTTAATTTAGCATTATACCTTTAATTTCAATAGTAAATATTCGGCCGGCATTCCATATTCGCCCATTTTGGCCTTCACAATAGCATCAGTATGCTTTTGCAATCCCAAATAGGCGAATATGAAGCACTGACCAGAATTTACGTTATTTGAATATTTACTTTCAATATGTAACTTTTATAGTGAATCACACACAGAGCGTTGCTGATGCTGATATTTCAGTTTCAACAGACTCAGATTAAGCATGTCCGCGCGTGCGCAGATTCAACTATCTTTTTGCCTTCATTTTTGCGATGCGGATGAACTGCACAAGGGGTCTTTTTGCAGGACATACAAAGGCACAGCTGCCGCATTCAAAACATTCAAAAATTCCAAATTTTCCTGTTTCTTCGGCACGGCCCGCCTCAACATAAATTCCCACTTCATTGGGAGACAGGCCCATGGGACATGCTTCAAGGCACCAGCCACAGCGAATGCACTGGCCGTACGGAGTGGTATCTATTTCATCATTTGTCAGAAAAAGAACACCTGAAGTTGTCTTTGTTACAGGAAAATCAAGATTGGGGATGGCAAACCCCATCATGGGGCCACCAAGTACAACCTTTGCAAGATTTTCCTTTGTTCCGCCAAGAAAAGCCACAATATCTTTCAGCCTTGTTCCTATTTTAACGGATAAATTAGCAGGCCTGTTAATGCCAAGACCTGATATTGTAACAAGCTTTTCATATAGGGGCTTATTGAGCACAACCGCATCAAAAACAGCTTTGGCAGTTCCCACATTCTGTACAACTGCCCCCACATCCATGGGCAGTCCAAAAGCCGGGACTCTGCGTTTTGTTATGCTTTCAATGAGCTGTTTTTCAGAGCCCTGGGGATATTTCACCTTTAAAGTATCAACACTTATACTGCAGTTACCTGAAGAGCATCCATCCTTTGCAGCCTTTGACATGGCTTCAACTGCATCGGGCTTATTTGCCTCTATGCCAATATGGCAGTCCTCAATACCGAGAATGGCAAGTATAATTTTTGCACCCTCAATGATTTTATCTGCATTTTCAAGCATGAGTCTGTGGTCAATGGTGAGATATGGCTCGCATTCAGCGCCGTTGAGTATAAGAGTCGTAATTTTAGCTTGTGGAGGCGGAGCAAGCTTGACATGGGTGGGGAACCCTGCCCCTCCGATGCCCACAATCCCAGCGTTTTTTACCCTTGCAAGGAGCTCTTCACGGGATAGGGCCTGCCAGTCGCAAGGAGAATATTCTTTTTGGGGTACGTCATGATCCGTTTCAATGGCAACGGATTGGGTTGAGACTTTCATGGGATGTGGTGCGCTGCCAATGGTTTTAACTTTTCCCGTTACGCTTGAGTGGATTGAAGCACCGAGCCCTTTAGTAACCTCACCGATGAGATCTCCTTCCGTCACTATGGTCTTTCTCTTAACCACAGGCTGGCATGGAGCACCAAAATGCTGGCTCAGCAGAATTTCAACTTCATCGGGAGTTGGCATGACTTCAACTGGAAGATGTGCAGTCAGCTCCTTCCCTTCTTCGGGATGAACCCCGCCATCTAAAAATGTTAAAAGAGTCTGTTTCATAGGTTCCTGATATTTTTTTTATATAAAAAGTGCATGTTTTATATGAAAAACTCCGTGTACCATGGTGGATTTTTCATAATTTGTTGAGAGGCTGTCTGAGAGTCTCCAGATCTGCCTCATGGCAGTTATATGAAAGTAAACTTAACTTTCATGATTTGCCTGAACTCTTGTCACCTGATTGTCAATGCATGACCTGAACTGATCTGAAAAAATAAAATAGCCTTAGCTTGGCTATTTTTTCAGCAGCTTTAATTGTTGAAATAAATTTTCAATGTTTGTTGTGATTTATTGATTTGTGAATATTAATTGAATCAATGTCATGCTTCTTATAATGTTCAGAATACTAATGTCAAGGAGAAAAATTGCTTACAGAAAAATATTTTTTCTATAACCGCCATGAGGCCGGGCAGGAATTGCCCTGCTTATAGCAATTTTAACTAACCCAGAAGTTCTCCTGCCCGGTATGAACTCCTCACAAATGGCCCTGATGCAACTTTCTTAAAGCCGATTTCCCCGGCAATTTCCTTTAAAGTGACAAATTCATCCGGGGTGTAATATTTTTCCACGGGCAAATGCTGTTTTGAAGGCTGGAGGTACTGCCCGATACTCAATATTGAGCATCCATGGTAAAAAAGATCCTTCATGGTTTTCTCAAGTTCATCAAAATTTTCACCAAGTCCAACCATGAGACCTGACTTGGCAGGGATTGATGCTACAGAGTCAGACACTTTTTTAAGGAGATCAAGCGATCTTTGATAATCTGCCTGGGGCCGTGCTTTGCTGTACAAAGAAGGTATTGTTTCAATGTTGTGATTTAAAACATCCGGTCCTGCATCAAGCACGGTTTTTAAAGCTGTACTGCTTCCCTGAAAATCCGGGATAAGGACTTCCACACGTGTTTTAGCCGGAAGCTTTTTTTTAATTTCTCCGATTGTCTCGGCAAAATGCTCTGCACCGCCGTCTTCAAGGTCATCCCTTGTCACGGAAGTAACAACAACATATGTAAGTCCAAGATCAAGAGCTGCCTGTGCAACCCTTTCCGGTTCTTTTGGGTCAGGAGGTGGAGGAACGGAACAGGTTCCAATATTGCAGAACCTGCAGTTGCGTGTGCATTCAGACCCGAGGATCATGAACGTAGCGGTCTTTTTTGAGAAACATTCCCACATATTGGGGCATTTTGCCTCCTGACATACTGTGTGAAGATGGCTTTTCAAGAGAAGTTTTCTGACCTTCTCGTATTCATTTCCCGTAGGAAGATTTCTTTTTAGCCACGAGGGTTTTCTGCAATTTTTTTTTGTTATATTCATTTTAATTTATTCTTATAATTGTTTTTAAACCGCCACGGGTGGACCGGAATTTAGTGCCTTACTCCTCAATTCCTGTACAAAAAACAGGAAATTGAGGATAGGCAAATGGGTTGCGGACATCGCCCGCCCTGGGTTCAAATTCGACGGTAAAGATATGAAAAGGGCATAATGAAGTCCCCCGCAGCAGAGCAAAAGGACTGATCACCTTTGGATCCTGATGGGCTGCTTTTTTTCATAAAGAGCAGCAATTGAAAAAATTATTTAAAAGCTCTTTTTTGACCTGCCTCAAATTTTGATTTTTATTTAAACGCTCTTTTTTTATGGATGTCATGGAAATATCGCTCATACCGCAGGGGTTGATCCACGAAAACGGTTCCAGATCCATATTTACATTAAAAGCAAGCCCGTGAAAGCAAATCCCCCTCTTTATGGAAAGACCTATGCTTCCAATCTTTGCATTTTTAACCCATACCCCGTGATTTTTTTTATTGCGCTCTGCTTTTACCCCGAAATTTGCAGAAGTTCGTATCATTATCTCTTCAAGATCATTAACAAAATCCGCAATCCCTTTTTTTGCCCTTTCAAGATCAATAACAGGATATAAAACAAGCTGGCCCGGACCGTGAAAGGTTATATTCCCGCCGCGTTCAGTCTGCACAACGGGAATATTTTTTGCTTTAAGAAATTTTTCCGTTACAACAAGATTTTCCCTTCCCCCTCTTTTTCCAAGGGTAAAAACAGCAGGATGCTCAAGGATGAGAATGATATCGGGAATATTTCTCTGCTTGATTTTTACGGACACGATTTTTTTCTGAAAATCAAAAGCTTTTTTGTACTCAATAAGACCCAGATCAAAAACAAGAGGAGCCTTAATTCCACCTCTCCTGTCCTGCGCTGCATTATGAAGAAACGAAACCAATTCTGTCTTATCTTTAATAAGATCGGAAACAGACACAGATTCATAATAAACTCCTGAAAAAAAATCCTTAATCCTTTCCGCAACAGGAGCGCGCTCTTTCTCATAACCTGAATTGCAGGTAAATTTACCGGCAGATCTGCAGGTGGTGTCAGCAGACCTGCCGGTCATATCAGAATCAGCAGCACAAAAGTGCTTTATTTTTTCATTGTTTTTCATGATATCAGTTTCTTATCCGCGTAGGCACGGTTTCCTTGCAGCAAGAACCTCATCCAGCCTTGAAACCTTTGCAATATGCGGAGCTGAATGGAGAATTTCCGGATTTTTTTCAGCTTCTTCTGCAATTTCCCTGAGTGCTGCTATGAACTGGTCAATATCTTCCTTTGATTCCGTTTCCGTGGGTTCGATCATTATTGAGCCATGAACAACAAGTGGAAAATAAATCGTTGGAGGATGATACCCGTAATCCATGAGCCTTTTGGATATATCCAGAGTTGATACATGATATTTTTCCTGTTTTTTATCTGAAAATACGCATTCATGCATGCAGTCCCTGTCATAGGGAAGTTCAAATTTATCTTTCAGGCTTTCCTTTATATAGTTTGCATTGAGCACGGCAAGCTGGGAAGCAAGCTTTAATCCGTCCGGCCCCATTGATAGAAGATATGAGTAGGCTTTGACCAGGACATCAAAATGTCCGTAAAATGTAAGCATCCTTCCAAAGGCATTTGGCCTGTCCTCTGCCAGGGTATAGGCATCTCCATTTTTTTCAACCCTGGGAACAGGTAGAAAGGGCTCCAGTTTTTTTACAACACATACAGGACCTGCTCCCGGCCCCCCGCCTCCATGGGGTGTGGAAAAAGTTTTATGGAGATTCAGATGCAGAACATCTATTCCAATATCCCCTGGCTTCACAATTCCCATGATGGCATTCATATTGGCGCCATCACCATAGACAAGACCGCCCTTTGCATGGACAATATCGGCAACTTCCTTTATGTTTTCTTCAAAAAGTCCGAGGGTGTTGGGGTTTGTGATCATTATTCCGGCAGTATCCTCATCCATTACTTCAGCCACAATTTCAGGAGTTAATACTCCTTTTTCACCTGACTGAATATTAACCGGGGTATATCCGCAGAGGGCCCCGCTTGCAGGATTGGTTCCATGGGCAGTATCCGGTATTATGATTTTTGAACGCTGTTTTCCGCTTTTTGCAAAAAAAGCGTGAATTAATAATATTCCGGTGAGTTCTCCATGGGCTCCCGC